>JANMDX010000193.1:0-1766 GCA_031376505.1 Acidobacteriota bacterium | reverse complement strand
CGCGAACGCGGCATCGAGGTCCAGGCATTGCTCGCGTTCGCGCGCACGTGGATCCTCGTAGTCGGGGTGCTTGAGGCGCATCCAGGCGTTGGCCATGTAGCCAGCCTCGACCGGCTGCGTGCTCGTGCCCACCGGCGGCAGGTGCGCGTCGATCATCAGGGAGCCGTAGCGCGCGTAGACCGTCTGCACGCCTTCGTAGCCCAGGATGCGGCCGTCGCGGTCGGGGCGGAAGTTGATCATGCCCGCGGCGTAGCGTCGGCTGGGTCGCTCGGTCACATGGCCGGTCGCGATGGCCTGGCCCCAGGCGCGGTAGAGGTCGAAGTCGTTGGCGGCGCCGTACACATCCCACATGCCGACCCCGGGCGGACGGCAGCCGATCTCGCTGAACTTGAGTCCCTTGGGACCGACGAACCACTCCATGTGGGTGGCCGAGGTGCCCAGGCCGAGCGCCTGGATCACCTTCGCACCCATGACCTTGACGGCATTGTAGCCCTCGGCCTCGATGCGGTTGGTGGTCATGATCTGGGGCGAGATCCAGCGCGTGCGCATGGCCTCGAGCACGCCCGGGTAGTAGTGCGAAACGAACTCGAGCACCACCTTGCCGTTCACGCTCAGCGTGTCGTAGAAGCCCTCGTGGCCCTCGATGAACTCCTCGACCGCGGCCGTGCCGCCACGACCCAGGGAGTACTCGGAGATGGCCTTCTCGAGCCCCGCGCCGTCGTCCACGCGCAGGGTGCCCGAGGCCCCCGCCCCGGCACGCGGCTTGACGATCAGCGGGTAGCCCACCTCGGCGGCGAAGCGTCGCACGGCGGCGGGGTCGTCCGAGCCAAGCGAGCGGGCCGTCGCGACGCCCGCCTTGCGCAGCGTCTCCTTCATGGCGGGCTTGTCACGACAGAGGTAGGCGGTTTCCTCGGTCGTACCGGGGATGCCGCAGGCCGCGCGCACCTTGGCGGTGGCCTGGATGTGGGCCTCCACGGTGGCTTCCAGCCGGTCCACCCACTCGCGCTTCTGCACCCGACGGACGGCGTCCTGCAGCGCCTGCTCGTTCACCACCGACGAGACCTGCTCGTAGCCGTGCAGCCAGCCGCGCAGCTCGGGGCCCAGGGCCTCGAGCGAGCCCTCGCCGATGCCGGTCACGCGCGCGCCGGCCTCGCGCAGACCCCGCACGAAGCGCCTCTGGTTGGCGGGGAAGCGAGGCTCGACGAAGATGACGTGCATTCTGGGCTCCAGCGTTCCGGGGTTGGGAGGGGGTCGAGCGCCGCCTGGTGGGCCGCCTGGGCCCTCCCGGGCCCCGAAGGGGGGCGCCAGCGTCCCCTGACGCGGGGTTGGGGTCAACCCGGCCCAGGGGCGCTAACGGCCAAGACCCGCGAATCCACATGAACATGGGAAAGGAACTCCTCGACTTCGTCATATGCGGCAACCGCGGATTCGTGCTGAACTTGCGGCTAAAGATCGATCATTCTTGCAAGATGTTCATCTCGCGCCCCGGTTGGATTCACTCATATTATGAGTCTGGCTTCATTGTGGCCGCGACGCCACATCCACCATGAGGCATTCCCGTATTTTGCTTTGGGTACCGCCGGAGTCGCTAGAGACGACTCATGGCGAAGGAAGGTACAGTTGAAGTCCGGTGGCATGCTTGCTCCTTCCTGCACGCAGCAGGTGCTCGTCTGTGTATGTGTTTCGATTGGCCAGTTGCCAGTACTTCTGAGGCGCTCCGTACGCCTCAACAACAGCGTCGAATAGTGGAACCCTTCCATCGGCTC
>JANMDX010000192.1:0-63381 GCA_031376505.1 Acidobacteriota bacterium | reverse complement strand
TGCCCAGCGTGGCGGGGTTGATGGCTTCGGTGGGCAGCGATTGCCACTTCGAGGAATGGTGCATGGTATGTGCGGCGCGCCGAACGCCAATCAGGCATGCTAGCCCCCGCTTCTCTTGGTGTCAACGAAGCCGTCGCGCCGTGTCGTCGCGCCGCGTACAATGCCCTGCGTGGCGGCCATCGACCGGTATCTCGCGCATCTCGAGCTGGAGCGGCGGGTCTCCCCACACACGTACTCCGCGTATGCGCTCGACTTGGCGAAACTTGCGGAGTGTGCGGCGGGCGCCGGGCTGACGGTAGAGCAGCTCGACCGCGCCAGCCTCGAGCGATTCGTGCGTGGCCTGATGGCTGAGGGACGCTCGCCGCGTTCAGTGGGGCGGCTCGTGGCTGCGGTACGCGGATTCTATCGATTCACGTGCGCCGGTACGACGGCCGAGAACCCCGCCGCCGACCTGCAGGCACCCCGTGCCTGGAAATCGCTGCCGAAGTTCCTCACCCTGGACGAAGTCGACGCGCTCGTGGCCGCACCCGATGTGTCCGCGCCGCGTGGCCTTCGCGATCGCGCGTTGCTCGAGCTGCTGTACGCGACCGGACTGCGCGTGTCGGAACTGCTGGCCCTGACGGCGGCGCAGGTCGACCTCGACGGCGGCGTGCTCACCACGATGGGCAAGGGTCGCAAGGAGCGCATGGTGCCGTTTGGCGACGAAGCGGCGAACCGTATCCGCAGGTACCTCGCAGAGGGCCGACCGGCGCTCGTTGGCCGGCACGCGTGCCCTCGGTTGTTCGTGAACGCGCGCGGGGGTTCCTTGTCGCGCATGGGCTTCTGGAAGATCGTGAAAGCCTACGGCTTGCAGGCCGGAATCGAACGGGCCATCTCTCCCCACGTGCTGCGCCATTCGTTTGCGACGCACCTGCTCGAGCGAGGCGCCGATCTTCGTGCGATTCAGATGATGCTGGGACACGCCGATCTCTCGACGACCCAGATCTACACTCACGTGCTCGATGAGCGGCTGCGGTCCGTGTACGAGCGGTTCCACCCGCGACAGTGATGCGTCGTTCCGCGGTCCGATGGTCGCTGTCCGCCGGCGTGGCCGCAGGCGTGCTCGCGGCCTGCGTCTCGCTGTCGCTGCCCCCATGCGCCGCGCCTGCGACCGGAATGCTCGCGCCGGGCGATGTTCGTCTGGCGTATCACATCCACACGCAGCGGTCGGATGGCACTGGCTCAGTCGAGGAGGTGGCGGCGG
This sequence comes from Acidobacteriota bacterium, assembly GCA_031376505.1. GTDB lineage: Bacteria > Acidobacteriota > Vicinamibacteria > Vicinamibacterales > UBA2999 > CADEFD01. The sequence continues at coordinate 62,138 of JANMDX010000192.1, read as the reverse complement.
CCGCCCGGCGCGCCGGGCTTGCCGCGGTAGTCGTCACCGACCACGGCGACGGCACCCGCCAGACGGAGCCGCCGCGCTACGTCGACGGCGTGCTCGTGATCGATGGTGTGGAGATCAGTACGTGGGCCGGACACTACACGTCCATCGGCGGGGCCGCGTCGCCCTATCCACTCGGGGGCGAACCCGACGCCGTCGTCGAGGATGTGCGCCGCCTCGGGGGCTTCGGCCTGGCGGCGCATCCCGGCTCGAACAAGGAGGGCCTCAAGTGGCGTGACTGGGACGCGCCGTTTGACGGGCTCGAGTGGCTGAATGCCGACAGTGAGTGGCGCGACCGCCCGGCCGACGTGTGGCGGTCCCTTGCGACCTACCTGTTCAGACCCGCCGAGACGATCACGGCGCTGCTCAACCGGCCGTCATTCGAGCTCGCTCAATGGGACCGCCAGGCCGCCCGGCGGCCGGTGATCGGACTGGCGGCACACGACGCGCACGCCCGGTTGGGGTTGCGAGGTGTCGGAGAGCCGTACGACGGCGTCGTGGCGCTCAGGGTGCCGTCCTACGAGGCGATGTTCAAGGCGTTCAGCAACGTCGTGCGAATTGCGCACGCGTTGTCTGGAGACGCCGCGAGTGACGCCGCCGAGGTGATGGCGGCGATCGCGGCGGGCCATACCTACACCGTCGTGACCGGTCTGGCGCCGTCTGGTCGCGTGACGTTTGACGCCGAGTCCGGCGGCCTGCGCGCCAGCATGGGCGGGCACCTGGTGCCATCGGGGTCTGTGGCGATCGCGTTCGCCGCCGACGCGCCCGCTGGCGCGCACGTCACGCTGCGTTGTGATGGGCGAGTGGTTGCGACGGGCGCAGGGGCCCGCATCGCCTGGAGTACGAGCGGCGCCCCTGGCGCGTGTCGAGCCGAGGTTGCCGTCGGCGCCGATGTGCCGTGGCTGGTCACCAATCCCATCTACATCCGGACAGTATTGTCGACGCTTGCCCCGCGCGATGTCCCCGCGCCGCAGTTGGTGCTGCCGGTCGATGGCAGCGGCGTGGCCGCGCGATGGGCCGTAGAACTCGCCCCGGGAGCGCGTGGCGTGGCGTCGGCGGTTGCAGGTCATCCGGGACGCGTGTCCTTTGCATGGCAGCTCGGCGACGGCCTGGGACAGTACGCGGCCCTCCGCTTCGAAACGCCGCCGTCACTCGCCCAGTTTGACCGCGTCATTCTGCGCGGCGCGGCCGACCGATCCATGCGCGTGTGGCTCCAGCTGCGCAGTCCCAAGGGCGGAGGCCGTCGCTGGGGCCGATCGGTATATGTCGATACGGTATCGGGCGAGATCGCGGTGCCGTTCCAGGACTTCCTGCCGCTCGACGCTGCTGAGGTCGGGCCGGTTCCGATCGCCGACGTGACGGCATTGCTGGTCGTCGTCGACACCGTGCACGCGCGCCCGGGCGCGGCCGGTACCGTCGTCTTCGACGAGCTGTGGCTCGCGCGCTGAGGCCAGCCGTGGGGCGGGAGTGCGCGCTCACGTGCGCACGGTGAGCAGCAAGTACACGGCGCCCGCGCCGAACACAAGGTTGGGCGTCCAGGCGGCCAGCATTGGCGGCATAGCGCCGCCAGCCCCGAAGGCCGCCGCCACGCTGATCATCGTCCAGTAGACCAGGGCGAGCACGATCCCTGCACCCACGCCGTACACCGCCCCGCGTCGACCCGTAAACACCGCAAACGGCACGCCGATGAGGGTCATCACGATCGTGACGAAGGGGAACGCGATCTTGCGATAGAGCGCCACTTCGTCTTCGCGCACGTCGTGACCGGAGGCTCGGAGGTCGGTGATGTAGGCGCGCAGCTGGGCGTAGTTCATCTGCGCCGGCGGCGGTGCTTCGGTCACGAACGTCTCGGGCGGCGCGAGGGTCATCACCTCGTCGTCGAAGCGCGAGAACGCACTAATCTTCAAGTCGGGACCGAAGGTCCGCGTCCAGCCCTTGCGCGCCTGCCAGAGCCTGGAGATCTCGCCGTCGGCGGTTGGGTTGGCCCCCGCCGTGGCCACCGCGGCGTATGTGCGGCGCGCCAGGGCCGTGGAAGCAGCGCTCGTGAAGGTGAGCACAGTGAGCCCGCTCAGTTCACGTTCACTCGGACTGAAGGATAGGTAGTGATACACGGTGCCGTCGCTCCCGGTGAGCCACTTCCGGCTGAGTGCGTCGAACGTGCGCGGGCTCTGGCCTCGAATGACATGGTTCAGGTCGCTCGCGCGGCGGTTCGCCGGCCCCAGCACGAATTCCTCCAGACCGAAGAGCGCGCCAGATCCGATCGCCGCTGAGACCAGCAGCGGCACGGCCGTCCGGTACAAGCTGATGCCGCACGCCCGCATGACGATGAGCTCGCTGCTCTTGGTGAGCACGCCGATCGTGACCACCGTCGCAAGCAGCACGGCGATGGCGATGACGTAGTAGGTGAACTGCGGCGAGGCCCACCAGAGGTACTGCAACAGCGTCGTTGCCGTCGCGGTGCCCGTGAAGAGCTTGTCCGACAGGTCGACGAAGGTCGAGATGTAGAAGAGTCCGAGCATGCCGACGATGCAGAACCCGAGCACGCGGACATAGAGCAGGCCGACGTAGAGGTCGAGCAAACTCGGGCGCAGCCACGTCAGGTCGGGTACCCGCGACACCCACACGCCGGAGGCCGACCGGCGCAGCGAGGCCAGGGCGCGCACGACCGGCCGGGGGACGAGCGATGTGCCGCGGCGCACCCGGCGCACCCGGCGCCACAGCATCACCAGCCCGGTCGCGCCCAGCACGAAGTTGGCCAGCCACATCGCCAACCACGGGGAGACGTAGTGCCCCTTGGCCATCGCCTCGCCGAGCAGCATCAGGGCGTATTGGACAAAGATCACCGCCAGTCCCACGGCGAAGCTCGAGAACTTGCCGTCGCGCCGATCGGCCGAGCCCAGGGCTACGCCGATGAGCGCGAAGATCAGGCACGCAGCGGGGATGGAGAATTTCTTATGAATCTCCATCAGTTGGTTGTGCGGCGAATCGCCCCGGGCCTCGACCTCGGCGGCGCGGCTCCGCAACTCGGCCACGGTCATCTCGCGCTCGCCGCGTGCCGGCCCGGTTCGAGGGAAGACGCTTTCGGGATCGAGCGGGACGATCGTCTCCTTGAAGGTCCCGACTTCGTAGCCGTCGGGCTCGCGTGCCGACGTGCTGTGCCTGGTGCCGTCACTGAGCACCATCTGAATGCTGCGCTGCACGCGGTCGACCAGCATGCGGCCCTGCGTGGCCAGGTAGATCACGGGGTGTTCGGGGTCACGGGTGTCGGCGGCGAGCACTCCGGTCCAGCCGCCGCTCGCGGGTACGTCCCGCACGTAGACGACAAAGCCCGGGAAGTCCTCGAAGAACACCCGCGGCTTTACTTCGCCTTCGGCCCGGTCGGCGACCAGGCGCGTCGTGATCTCGCGGAACGTCTGGTTCGCGTCGGGAATTGCCCAGATCATGACCCACGAGGTGGCCGCCCATGCGGCAAGACCGACGGCGAAGGCCGGGCGGAGCAGGCGCATCGGGCTGATCCCGCACGCCAGCATGGCGACCAGCTCGCGGTCGCCCGAGAGCCGCCCGAAGGCCACGAGCAGGCCGATGAGCAGCGACATCGGGATCGTGAGGCCCAGCGCCTGCGGCAGCAACGTCACGATGACCCTGGCCACGATGGCCCAGGGCACGCCCTTGGCAATCATCGTCTCGGCCTGGGCGATGATGAAGGGGATAATCAGGATGAAGGTGAGGACGAGCAGCGCGAGCGCGAAGGGCGCGAGAACTTCTCGAATGACATACCGGTCGAGCGTACGCATGCGCGGGTGACGGGGATTGTACCAGCATGACTGAACCCAACGTCCGGCTCGCCCTGCTGTGGCACATGCATCAGCCGTATTACCTCGACCCGGAAACAGGGGAGTCAGTACTGCCGTGGGTGCGCTTGCACGCCCTCAAGGACTACTGGGGCATGGCCGCGCTCTTCGAGGACTGCCCGGGGATGCGCGCGACCGTCAACCTCGTGCCCTCGCTCGTCGAGCAGGTCGAGGCCTACGCGCGGGAGCGGACTTGGGACAGGCATCTTGTGCTGGGGCTCAAGGATGCCGCCGCGCTCGATGCGGCCGACGCGACGTGGTTCGTGCAGGAGGGCTTTCACGCCCACGCGCCGACGATGATCGATCCGTATCCGCGGTATGCCGCCTTGTGGCGGATGCGCGCCGCCGGTCACGTCTTCGATGTCTCGGCGCTGCGCGACCTGCAGGTGTGGCAGAAGCTGGCCTGGGTGGACCCCGATCTGCTCGTGGCTGATCCGCGCGTCTGTCGGTTGGTGGAGAAGGGGCAGGGGTTTGACGAAGACGACAAGCGGCTGCTTCGGGCGGTCGAACTCGACGTGCTCAATCGCATCGTGCCGGCCTACCGGGCGGCGGCCGAGCGTGGCCAGCTCGAGCTGTCCACGTCTCCGTACTTCCATCCCATTCTGCCCCTGCTGTGCGACTCGGCCGCGCACCTCGAAGCGCACCCTGGCGCCGCGTTGCCCGATCCGCCGTTTCGCTGGCCAGCCGATGCGGACTTGCAGTTGGCCCGAGCCGTCGAGGCGCATCAGCATTGGTTCGGGGCTCGCCCGTCCGGGGTGTGGCCATCCGAAGGCAGCGTGTCGCAGCTGACGGCGGCAGCCATCGCCCGGGCCGGGTTCGCGTGGATGGCCTCGGACGAGCACATTCTCGTGCGCTCACGGGCGCTCACCGGCGACGCTACAGGGGCTGCAGAGCGCTTCCATCCGCACGCCTTGACGACCGGCGACGGGGAAGTGCGGATCCTGTTTCGCGACCATGGGCTTTCGGATCTCGTCGGCTTCACGTATCAAAGCTGGCCCACCGAAGCGGCGGTCGACGACTTCGTGGGTCGTCTTCGCAGCATCGGTGCTCACCTGGCCGGCCAGGGCCGACCCGCGACGGTGCCCGTGATTCTCGATGGGGAAAACGCCTGGGAGCACTACGCCGGCGGCGGCCGGCCCTTTCTGCGTGCGCTGTATCGACGGCTGGCCGACGCCGCGGACATCGACCCGGTCCAGATGCGCACGGCCGCTTCGGGCCCGGCGATGCCGCTGGCTCGGTTGTTTGCGGGCTCATGGATCAACGCGGACTTCGGCATCTGGATGGGCCACCGCGACGACCGGCAGGCCTGGACCCAGCTTCGCGTACTGCGAGAACGCTTTGAAGCACGTTCGCGCCACCTGGCCGATGACCGTCGGCAGGTAGCGCTCGACGCAATCCTGGCGGCGGAAGGCAGCGACTGGTTCTGGTGGTACGGCGATGACCATTCCTCAGCGCACGACCGCGAGTTCGACGCCCTCTTTCGCCAACACCTTCGCCGTGGGTACCGAGCCCTTGGCGATGAGGTACCAGACGAGTTGTTCCTGACGAACATCTCGACGGAGGTGCCCGGCGACGAGGCGGCGGTCCCGGGACGCGTCGGCGACCCGGCTGCCCCCCGTCAGCGGCAGGGTCGCTACTTCGAACGGCTGGGCGCCGTGCCGCTCGAACGTCCGGCTGGCTCGATGCACCGGACGTCGGTACGGGTGGTCACGGCGTGTCAGGTCGGAGTCGCTGTTGACGGGCTGGCACTGTGGATTGACGCCCGTGGTGAGGGCTACGCCTTCGTCCTGGAGGTCACCGCGGGCGCCGGCTCGCAGGGGCCGCGGTCGGTGGACGTGCGGCCCGGCGGTCTCGTTGTGCCCTGGAGCGCGATTGGGGCCGGTCCATGGACCAGCCTCGGGGTACGGATCGTGGTTCGAGACGCCGCTGGCCGCATCGTGGAAACGGTGCCGTCTGACGGCGTCGAGCGCCGGCTCATGCTGCCTGAGCGCGTCGCCAGTGCGGCCACTTGGACGGCCTGAGCGCCGTTCCAGGCGGGCCTGGTGCCTCGCGGCGCCATCCGCACGGCGAGCCTGCGCGGTCGGCCCGCGTTCGGGGGCAGACGCCCACAAAGCATCAACATCACCGAAAATTTAAACAAATATGCAATGTCTGATAATATATATTATGTAAACTAAATCATCGGGAAGTGGGTTTCGTTCGAAACCGCGGCGCGCTATTCCTGTTTACGGAGGTCGCTCAGGATGCCTTCGAGTGCGTCGATGACCTCGTCCTTTGACGCCGTCTTCTTGCTGAACGTCAGACGAAGATTGAACGCCTTAGTGGGCGGTCGGAAACTAAACACAAACGCCTTCGGGCGCCCAGCCTTGGGCTTCGCTTTGTCCTGCTCTTGACGCAGCTGCTCGCGCGTTACGCCGTGAGCAGCGATCTTCTCGACCAGCGCCAGCATCTTCTTGGGGTCGCCCTGGCGCGCAACCTGCAGCAGGATCGACTTGCTGGAGATGTCGGCCAACCGGCAGACCTTTCGGACGTCCGACGGGATGGACGTCAGCGACAGCGACTCGGTGATCGACGTCCGTGACTTCCCTAGGCGCTTTGCCAGGTCTTCATGGGTGTAGCCACAGCGGTGGCTCAAGCTGTGCAGCGCCTCGGCTTCTTCAAACGCCGTCAGGTCCTTTCGCTGGATGTTCTCAACCAGCGCGAGTTCCAGCATCTCGGTGTCGTCGACGTCGCGCACGACCACTGGCAACTCCAGGATGCCAGCGCGGACCGCGGCCTGGTAGCGCCGTTCGCCGGCAATAATCTGGTACCGGTCGCCTCTCTGGCGCACGATCAGCGGCTCGATGACGCCTTTCTCGGTCAGCGAAGCGACCAGGTCCGACAGGTCGCCCATGGCCTGGCGCGGCTGATCTGGGTTCGGATCGACCTTGTCGATGGCGACCAGTCGACCGATTGGAGGCGCCGCGGAGGCGGCAAGCGTGTCGACGTAATGCGCGTCGTGACGCATCTGGAGAGCTTCGGGAAGACCGCGTGGTTTAGGCACGTTCGATGACCTCTTCGCACAGGCTGTAGTACTCGCTGGCTCCGGACGAGTCCGGCGCAAACGTGAAGATGGACTCACGATACGCCGGACTCTCCTCGAGACGCACGCTTTTGCTGATCACCGTCTTGAACACCTTGTCGCCGAAGACTTTTCTGATCTGCGCGAGGATGTCGCGGCCGAGCGCCGTCCGGCGATCGTGCATCGTAATGACGACTCCCAGGATTTTCAGGCCGGGGTTGGGGCGCTGGCGGACCTTCTCGATGGTCTCGAGCAGGTCGTCCGTGCCTTCCAGCGCGAAATAGGAAGATTGGATTGGGATAAGAAGGTGGGTGGCGGCAACCAGGGCATTTACCGTTAACAGGCCCAGGGCCGGGGGGCAGTCAATCACGACGTGGGTGAAATCCGTCAGTTTTGCGAGGTGGTCCTTTAGGCGAAACGGTGCGTCCAACTCCCCCACCAAACGCGACTCGAGTTTCGCGAGTGAGATTCGCGCCGGAGCCACTGAGAGATTGCCGACCGCGGTCTGCTTGATGACCTCCCGCATGTCGAGTCCTGGGTCGACAAAGACGTCATACATGCCTCTGTCAACCTGACGCAGGTCGAGATACGACATGCTGCTGTTGGCCTGGGGGTCGAGGTCAATGAGCAGCGTGGATTTGCCTCGCAGGGCCAACGCCGCAGCAAGGTTCAAGGCGGTCGTCGTCTTGCCGACGCCGCCCTTCTGGTTCGCGATGGCGAGAATCATGTACGGGGTGGCGACTGACGGGTCCGAGAAGGGCGCTCCGGAGGCGCGAGCGTTCGTCATTCTAGGAGCCGACCATTGCTGTCGTCAAGCGCGGACGCGATTACTTGCCGGCATTACTGGAAATGCCAGATTGTAAGTTGCTGTGAAATAGAGTGTTAGTGAACTTGTCGGCCGGCCGACATTCGCGGGCTGGCCGGGCCTTTGTCGACTACATCTTGTACTTGCCAAGGTCTTCGGGATCCAGGCTGTCAAGCCACTGGTGCAGGCGTTCCCCGTCGACTTTGGCGTGAGTTAAATCGACGGTCTTGGCGTTGTCGATTACGTGCTCTTCGACCAGTATCGGCGCGCGTGTTCGAAGCGCCAGCGCGATCGCGTCACTCGGGCGGGCGTCGACAGCCACTCTGCCTGCAGGGGTGAGCAGATGGATGAGCGCAAAGAAGGTGTTGTCTTTGACATCGCACACTACGACCCGCTCGACCGTAGCGTGCAGGTCGCTGATGATGTTACGTAGCAGGTCGTGGGTCATCGGGCGAGGCGTATGGACGTTCTCGATTTGCAGCGCGATGGCATTGGCTTCGAAGACGCCGACCCAGATGGGCAGGACGCGTCGCTCCTGGTCGTCGTGAAGGATCACGATCGGCATATTCGTGACCGGGTCGACAGTGAGGCCCTTGATCGTCATCTCGATGAGCATTTTGGCGTCGCCCTAATCCTGACTAGCGGACAAGTCTGGACTGCCGAGGAATCGCCCGTCGTCTGCCACAGGTCTGCCCCACATGCTGAATGCGCCCGCGCGTTCGATCGAGACTCTGACGAACGAGCCGAGCCATGCGGCCTCGCCGGGGAAATTGACCACGGTGTTTCCGGTCGTGCGGCCAGCAAGTTCCCACGCTCGGCGCCGGCTGGTCGTGTCGACCAGCACCTCTACGGTGCGGCCGATTGACTGTGCATTGAGCCCGGTCTGGATGGTTTTCTGGGTGGCCTGGAGCGCCACGATGCGCTCGGTCTTGACCGACTCAGGCACATCGTCAGGCATTCGCTGGGCAGCCAGCGTGTTGGGTCTGGGCGAGTATTTGAACGAGTACATGCTGTGAAAGCGAACCGATTCCGTGAGCGACATCGTGTCGTCGAAGTCCTGGTCCGTCTCTCCTGGGAAGCCAACGATCATATCGGTCGACAGCTGGAGATCCGGGAGGGCGTTGCGGAGTCGGTCAACTAGCGCAAGATACTCCCCGCGCGTATGGCGCCGGCGCATCGCCTGCAGCATCGACGTGGATCCTGACTGCACTGGCAGGTGCAAGTGCCTGCACACCTTGGGAAGGTCGCGGAGCGCGGTGATCAGTTTGTCAGAGCAATGTCGGGGATGGGGGCTCGAGAAGCGGATTCGCTGTACGCCGGGCACTTCGTGCACGGCCTCGAGCAGGCCCGCGAAATCACAGGCGGGGTCGTCCGGAGCCTGATAGTGGTTCACTATTTGTCCGAGCAGTTGCACTTCCTTCCGGCCCGATGCCGTCAACTCGGCGACTTCGCGAAGGATCTCGGCCTTGGCACGCATCCGCTCGTGGCCGCGTGTGTAGGGCACGACGCAGTAGGAGCAGAAGTCGTTGCAGCCCTCCACGATCGTGACGAATCCCTTGACCGGATCCTCGCGGCGCGTCAGGCCGAGGGGAAACGTGGGTTCGTCGTAGGGGGTCGAGACGTCCACAAGCGGTGACGGAGAGCGGGCGGCTAAGGCCACCAGCGCCGGGAGCATCCTTAGGCGCTGAGTGCCAATGACCACGTCCACGAGCTTCGACTTCGCGAGGACTTGCACGCCCTCCTGCTGGGCCACGCAGCCGGTCACGGCCACCATTGGTGCACGGCCGGTGCGGACTTCGAGTCCTTTCAGGTCGCCAAGTCTGGCGTAGAGCTTCTCCTCCGCTCGCTCACGGACCGAGCAAGTGTTGATGACGACGAGATCAGCCTCTTCGTCGGCATCCGTGACCTCGAAGCCGGCCTGCTCGAGCAGCCCGGCCATCCGCTCCGAGTCATGGACGTTCATCTGGCAGCCGTAGGTCTCGATCAGATACTTTCTCGCCATTACCGGCGCACCTTCGCTTTCGCCGGCGACCGGCTTTCGCCTTTCGCTTTCGCCTTGGCGTCTACTTTCGCTTTCGCCTGTTGGATGAGAGCCCGCGCGCCCTTCAAGAGGTCGTCCGAGACTGCGGCCTCCCCACCCATCATCCTGGCGACCTCACGTTCGCGGGCGGTGTCGTCGAGCTTTGTGACGATCGTGACCGTGCGAGGTCCCTTGATGCGCTTGTCGATTGCGAAATGAGTGGAGGCCAGCGCGGCGATCTGCGGCAGGTGTGTGATGCACAACACCTGCGACCTCATTCCGAGCGAGCGCAGCTTTTCGCCCACCACCGCAGCGGTCCTACCGCCGATGCCGGCATCGACCTCGTCGAAGACCAGCGTGCGGCCGGGATGCTCCCCAGCCCCGAGAGTCTTGAAGGCCAGCATCACCCTCGAGAGCTCTCCCCCCGACGCGATGCGAGCCAGTGGCCGCGCGTCTTCGCCGAGATTGGCCGCCAGGAAGAACTCCCCCGCGTCGATGCCGCCGGCGTGCCACGCCTGCGGCGCCTCGAGGGTCGTGAGACGCACCTCGAAGCGCGCGTTGGCCATGCCCAGGTCTGTGAGCGCAGACTCGAGCGCTGGTCCGAGCTTCCGAGCTGCTGCCCGGCGCGACGCCGAGAGCCGTCGGGCCCGCTCCAGGAACTGCGCGCGCGCGGCGTCGAGGGAAGCTCGCGCAGCGTCTCTTTGCTCAGGGCCGCCCGTGAGGGCGGCGTGTTCCTGTTGCAGTGACGCCGCCTTGGTCAGGACGTCGGCCAGCGTTGGCCCGTGCTTTCGTTTCAACCGCTCGAGTTGTGAAAGCCGGTCTTCCACGCGCTGCAGGCGGTCCGGAGAGGCATCGAGCCGTTCCTGGTAGTCGCGCAGCGTAAGGGCCAGGTCTTCGAGCTGCGCCTTGATGCCGTCGCGCGCGGCGGCGTGCGACGCAAATGACTCGTCGATGTTGCTCAGATCGGTGACGCGCTTCCACACCTGTCCGAGTGTCGCAAGCGCTGCGGACTCGTGCTCGTAGAGCAGGCCATAGGCTTCGGCACACAGCGTCTGCAGCCGGTCGGCGTGGCGCAGCACGTCGCGCGTCCGTACCAACTCTTCGTCCTCGCCCGCCGAAACCTGCGCCTTCCCGAGTTCAGCGAGGTGGAACGCCACGAGCTCGAGCCGGTTGGCGCGTTCGCCTTCATCGAGCTCGGTGCGCGCCAACGCCCGTTCAGAATCGGCAAGCAACGACCACGCCACTTCGACGTTCCGCCGCTCGGGTGCCAGGCCCGCCCAGCCGTCGAGCAAGGGTATGTGGGACGCGGGGTCTAGGAGCGCCTGGTGCTCGTGCTGTCCGTGGAGTTCGACGAGTTCGCTCATCACGGCCCGGAGCGCCGAGGCGCTTGCGAGCTGGCCATCGATGAACGCGCGGCTACGGCCCTGGGCAGTGATTTCGCGTCGCACGACGACGTCGTCGCCATCGACGGTGTCGAACTGGGCTTCGACGGTGGCGAGATCTTCGCCGGTGCGGACCAGATCAGATGACGCGCGTCCGCCTAGCAACAGGCCGACTGCGCCGACCAGCATCGACTTGCCCGCGCCAGTCTCGCCCGTCAGGACATTGAACGAATGTTCAAATTCGATAGAGACCGCCTCGATAACAGCGAGGTTCCTGATCGCAAGATAGCGGATCATCGAGTGGTCGCCCGAGGGTGGCAAAGCGCGGTCGCTTTGAGACGGAAGTGCAATCGTATCATGGGTTTGACAGAATTTCTCAGAACGTGCTACGGTTGCATACTCGCGCTGTTTCCCAGCGGCGCACCTTACTCCTGACAGCGGAGGTGTCGTTGCGCACGCCTGGATTCGTGTTCCTGGCTTTACAGCAGGTTCAGGATGCCGAAGCGCCCGTCCGGGGCTCTCTCAGCATTCTTCAACTCATCATCGACGCCAGCCTCGTGTCGAAGGCCGCCTTGGCCGTGCTGCTGGTTTTCTCGGTGGTGTCGTGGGGCATCATTCTCAGCAAGTCGCTTGCGCTCCGGCGGGCCGAGCAACAGTCGAGATCGTTTCTCGAGGTCTTCAGGCGCAGTGGCAAGTTCTCGGAGGTACAAGGGGTCTGCAAGTCATTGGAGCATAGCCCGCTTGTGGGTCTCTTCCAGGCCGGCTACGCCGAGCTGAATCTTCAGCTTCGTCCCGACGCCAAGGTCACTCCGGCAAGTCCAGCGTCCCCGACCGCTCGTCCTACTCTCAAGAGTCTCGCAGCCGTCGATCGCGCGCTGCTGCGAGCTTCGTCGGTCGAGGTCAATAAGCTCGAGAACCAGGTGACCTTCCTGGCAACGACGGCAAGCCTCGCTCCCTTCATCGGCCTCTTCGGCACCGTGTGGGGCATCATGTCGGCCTTCGCAGGGATTGGCGCCGAGGGCTCGACCGACCTGGCCGTCGTCGCGCCAGGCATTGCTGAGGCCTTGGTGGCGACGGCCGTCGGCCTCTTCGCTGCCATGCCGGCAGTGTACTTTTACAATCATTTCACCTCGCGGGTGAAGGTCATGGCTTCAGAGATGGACGACTTCGCGCTCGAGTTTCTCAATATCTCCGAACGGAACTTCACGTAAGCCAATGCCTAAAGTGATGGCCCAAACGCCTGGGAGCGGCGGGCGCGCGCGTGGGAGGCGCGTGTCGACGTCGCTGGCCGAGATCAACGTCATTCCGCTGGTGGACGTGATGCTGGTGTTGCTCATCGTCTTTATGGTGGCGGCGCCGATGCTGCAAAAGGGCGTGGAAGTGAACCTGCCGGTCGCCCGTCGGGCCGACAAGTTGACCGACGAACGGCTCTACATCAGCGTGCCGGCCTCGTATCGGCGTGACAAGCGCGTACAGATTGGTGACGACCGGGCCGGGGTCCCCATCACCGCACTGGCCGAGCGCATGCGCCAGTCGATGCAGTCGCGTGAGCAGAAGGAAGTCTTCTTGCGCGGCGATGGCGCCGTGCAGTTGCAGGACCTTACGGAAGTGATGGACCGCCTGAAAGACGGCGGCGTCGAGCGGGTCGGTATCCTGACCCAGACCCCGCCGAGGACCCGGTGACCATGGACGCAGTGAGCCAGGTGCTCGCGACCCGGCAGTCCGCCCAAGGCGCGGCGCCGATGTTCGGCGTGTCGGTTGCCGGGCACGCCGCGTTGGCTGTGGCGGTGTTCCTGCTGCCGGCGGCGTGGATGGGCATTCGGGCGGTGCCGGACGAGCCGGTGATGATGGTGAGCCTTGGAGGCGCACCAGGGCCAGACACTGGGGGACGCCGACCCGAAAGCTCTCAATCGCTGCAAGCGGTGGCGCCGCCCGTGTCTCGACCGGAGCCCGTGCGTCCGCCCACCGTGGCCACACCCGAGATGATCGTGCCAACGAAGGCGCCGCCCCAGAAGACGCCGGCTCCGGCAGTGAAGCAGGCGCCGCGCGACGCGACGGCCCGGGCCACCCCGTCGACCGGTGCAGAGATTCAGAAGGGTGATGCCAACGCCAACACCGCGTCGCGGAATCAGACCCCGTTCGGAGGGGCAGCCAGTGGCGGCGGCGGTGCAGGACCGCGGCTCGACGTCGCGAATTTTTGTTGTCCCGAGTATCTCGTCACGATGCAGGATCGCATCCTGCGCAACTGGGAGAGCCGTCAGCAGTCACTCGGCACGACCGGCGTGGTCTTCGTGGTGCAGCGCGACGGCAGACTCACTGACGTGGCCGTCGAGAGATCGAGCGGCAACTCGCAGCTCGACTTCCTTGCCACGCGCGCTCTCACCCTGACCAGGCAGCTGCCGGCGTTGCCTGGCGAGTACCCCAACCCGTCGCTCCGCGTTCACCTCACGTTCGAGTATCAGCGATGACAGTGATTCCCCGCATGCTCGCCTGCTCGCTCGCCGCCGCTGCGGTGGTCGTGGCCACGTCGGCGCAGACGCCGGCGCCGCAGCCCTCGGCCGCGCAGCAACCGGCTGACGTCGGTATCGTCATCACCGGCGATCGGGGCCAGCCGCCGCGGCTGGCGGTGCCGGACTTCATCGCCGGCGGTGACACGGCGGAGGTGGCGCGCACGCTGGCACAAGTGCTCTACGACGACCTCGCGTTCGAGGGGGAGTACGATCTGATTCCGCGTGACACGTACGCGTCGATTCCCCCGGCGACGTCGTTCTCCGATGCCCCGTTCGACCGATGGCGCGAGCTCGGCGCAGACGGGCTTGTTGTGGGCACGGTCACTCGGAGCGGCGCCACGATTCGCGTGGAGATGCGGCTCTTCGACGTGCGTTCCCGCCGGCAGATCCTGGGCCGTGAGTACAGTGGGTCGGTGACGAACCCGCGGCTCTATGCGCACACGATGGCCGACGAGATCCACGACACGCAGAGCGGGCTCAAGGGCGTGGCCCGCACGAAGCTGACGTTCTCGTCCGATCGCGTGCGCGATCGCGCGGCCAACACCGTCGAGTCACGCAACGTCAAGGAAATTTTCATTGCCGACTACGACGGCGCCAATCAACGACGGGTCACGGTGAACCGGCAGCTCAACGTGTTCCCATCGTGGTCGCCCGATGGCCGCGCGATTGCGTATACGTCCTATCGTCGCGGGTATCCCGACATTTTCATCTCGCTCATCTACCAGGGCACGATGGAGACGCCGACCAACGGCGTCGGGCAGAACTGGCTGCCCGCGTTTTCGCCAGACGGCGCCCGCATTGCGTTCACCTCGAACCGCGATGGCAACTCCGAGATCTACGTCATGAACCGCGACGGCTCGGGTCTGCGCCGGCTCACGAACCACCCGTCCATCGACTCGACGCCGACGTGGGCGCCCTCGGGCGCGCAGATTGCGTTTGCGTCCGATCGAACGGGTGCACCCCAGATCTGGGTGGTGAGTGCCGATGGCCTCGACTTGAGACGGCTCAGCTCGGAGTCGTACGCCGACCGGCCGACGTGGTCGCCCGCGCCGTACAACGAGATTGCGTTTGCCGCGCGGACCGGCTCGCGCTTCGACATCAAGATCTACGAGGTCGACAAGGGCACCACGCGGCAGATCACCTTCGGGGAAGGCAGCAACGAGAGCCCGGCATGGGCACCGAGCGGCCGGCACCTCGCGTTCATGTCCACGCGCAACGCGCGCGCCAGCCAGATCTTCACGGTGCGGCGCGACGGGAAGAATCTGAAGCAGATTTCGCGAGAGGGCAACAACTTCACGCCCAACTGGTCGCGATAGACAGCACCCGCCCCGTGGCAGTTCGTGGCGACGACGAGAGAGACAGGAGCGAGACGATGAAGCGCATGCGTATGTTGGGAGTTCTGTTGGGACTGGCAGCGTTGGCCGCCGGCTGCGCCAAGAAGCAGCCGCCAGTCGCTCGTCCGATGCCGCCACCGGCCGCGACCGGCACGGAGTTGGGCACGACGCCGGTGCCGCCTGCGCCGCCGCCTCCGATGCCCGCCGACCCGTCGCTGGCTCTACCGAGCGTGACGCCCGAAGGAGCGATCGGCAGCAAGAATCTCGACGATCTCAATCGCCAGTCGCCGCTGGCCCCGGTCTTTTTTCCGCTGGACAGCTTCGAGGTGTCAGCCGACGGCCGCGCGGTGCTGCAGGCCAGCGCGCAACTGCTGCGGCAGCAGGCCACGTGGCAGGTCACCATCGAAGGTCATTGTGACGAGCGCGGCACGGCGGAATACAATTTGTCCTTGGGGGAACGCCGGGCCGTTGCGGCCAAGACCTATCTCGTGTCGCTTGGCGTGGCGGCCGAACGGCTCCGCACTGTCAGCTACGGCAAGGAGTTTCCGTTCGACCCAGGGCATGACGACGGCGCCTGGGCCAAGAACCGCCGTGCGCATTTCGTGATCACCGCGAAGTGAGCCGGGGTGCGACGCGCGAGGAATCTTGTATGCTGACGGAAGGTGCATGATGACGGGAACTGCTCTCCGTATCGCCGTAGTGGCCGGGCTCGTGGTGGGGGGCACCGTGCCGGCATTTGCCCAGCGCCGTGAGATGCAGCAGATGGCGGCCGACATCCGTATTCTGCAGGAACAGACTCAGCTGCTGCAGAACGCGCTGGTCGGCCTCACGGACGTGCTGAAGGCGGTGAACGTCCGCATCGACGAGCAGGCGGGAGCGAGCCGGAAGGCCGCCGCCGACGCCAAACTGCAGGCCGACGCGATGGGAGGCGACCTGCGCGTGGTGCGCGAGCGGGTTGACGACACCAACGTTCGCATCACGTCGCTCTCGCAAGAAGTGGAAGCGTTGCGCCTCGCCATTCCGCCCACAGCCACGATGATGGTCCCGGTGACGGACCCGTCGATGGCAGGGACCCCGGTGGATGGCGCCTCGGCCCAGGCAGCAGTCATTCCAGGCGGTGGACAGACTCCGGGGACGACTTCACAACCCACGACCACGCCAGCACCGGTTACGGCGGGGTCCCCGATGCGTCTCTATGACACCGCCTGGGCTGACTACACGGCCGGCAACTACGACCTGGCCATCGAAGGATTCAACGGCTATGTTCGATCCTTCCCGCGGAGCGAGTTCGCCGACAACGCGCAGTATTACGTGGGCGAAAGTTTCTTCCAGCGGGGCAAGCTGGCCGAAGCGGTCGACGCATTCGGGCGGGTGATCTCCACCTACCCGAAGAGCGACGTGGTCGGGCAGGCGTACTACAAGCGCGGCTTGTGTTTCGAGCGGCTCAGCCAGCCCGATCGCGCGCGCGAGTCGTACGACGTCGTCGTCAAGACCTTCAGCGATACCGACGCGGGGCGTCTGGCCATGCAGCGACTCGACGCTCTGAACCGGGCACGTCCCCAGTAGCCGCGCACCCCGCGCGGCCGACGCCGTTTTTCATCAAGGACACCGACATCATGGGCAGTGTAAACAAGGTCATTCTGGTTGGCAACCTGGGACGCGACGCCGAGGTGCGCTTCACCCCAAGCGGCGCGCCGGTTGCGAGCTTCAGTATCGCGACGACCGAGAATTGGACGGGCAAGGACGGTCAGAAACAGGAACAGACCGAGTGGCACCGGATTGTGCTGTGGGGCAAGACGGCGGAAACGCTTCAGCCGTACCTCACCAAGGGCAAGCAGATCTATCTCGAGGGCCGGCTGCAGACACGACAGTGGGAAAAAGACGGCCAGAAGCACAGCACCACAGAGGTAAAGGCCGACAAGATCGTGCTGCTGGGCGGCGGTGCCGGACGCGGTGACCGTGGCGGCGACCGGGGAGACAACGCCGGCTACAGCGAGCCCATGGGTCAGCCGGCCGGTGCCATCACCGACGACGACATCCCGTTCTAGCGGCTAGGTCCTAGCGGCTAGCGGCTGGACGCGTCGACCGGAACTGAGAGACTAGCACCTAGCCGCTAGCACCTAGCCGCTGTCCTACGTGCCCTGGCGGCCGTAACGATCTTCGAGCCGGACGACGTCATCGGTGTCGGCAGTGGACACCTCGAAGACGTCGCTGTCTTCGAGGGCCGTCATCCGGTGGACCGTTGGCGGCGTGACGTGCACGGCGTCGCCCGGCCCCAGCTCCCGAGCGACGAGCGCACCCTCGATCTGGCGCTCGAATAGAATCCTCCCGGCCCAGACGAAGATCGTCTCGTCTTTCCGGTTGTGGTACTGCAGGCTGAGCGCGTGGCCCTTGTTGATGTGGATGACCTTCCCCACATAGCGATCGGTCTGGGCCCACCACAGCTCGTAGCCCCACGGTTTCTCCACACGTTTCAACGCTTCGGTCACGGCCTCGATCTCCTGCTGGCTATTGATTGTCTCACGCCGCAGGCGCCGCTACGGGATGGCCCCTCGGCTTACGGACGCCAGCGCCTGGAGCAAGTGATATTCGACCTCGCCGGCGGTCGCAAGGCGAAGTGCGTCGACCGCCAGCTGCCGCGCATCGGCCGACTGAATGTCCTGCACAATCCTGCGCACGACGGGAATGGCCGACGGCGTCATGCTGAAGGCGCGGAAGCCGAGCCCCACAAGCAAGCCAATCATGGTCGGGTCTGACGCCATCTCTCCGCAGACCGAGGCCTCGATGCCGTGGCGCCCGGCCGCGCGCCGCACCAGCCGCAGCAGCCGAATCACGGCAGGATGGAGCGGCTGGTAGAGGTCGGACACGCGCTCGTCGGTACGATCGACGGCGAGCGTGTACTGGATCAGATCGTTGGTGCCGACGGTGAAGAACGCCGCCTCGCGCGCCAGCCAGTCGGCGGCGAGCGCGGCCGACGGCACTTCCACCATGGCTCCGACGGGTACGGGTACGCTGGTCAGGCCCACGCGCTCGGCCGATTCGCGCATGAGCGCCGTGGCGCCCCGCATCTCCTCCACCGACGTCACGAACGGGAACATCACGCGGAGCCGGCCGGCTGGGGCCGCGCGCAGCAACGCGCGCAGTTGCGTGGAGAACACGTCTGGCCGGGCCAGGCCCAACCGAACGCCCCGCAGGCCCGGTCTGGAATCGCGGCGTTCGCGTAACGCCCAGGGACCGGTGTGACGTTCATCAAGATCGAACGTGCGGATCGTGACACGCCGCGGAGCCAGTGACGCGAGCAGCCCCCGATACAGCTCGACCTGCTGGTCCTCGCTCAACTGATCGGCCGCCCGTCCGGCAAGGAGGAACTCCGATCGGAACAGTCCGACACCTTCGGCGCCGGCATCGATGAGTGCCGGCACGTCTTCGAGACGTTCGAGGTTGGCTTCGAGGTGAATCGTCACGCCATCGGCGGTCATGGTGGGTTCAGGCGGGCCAGTCGACACGGCGGTCGCACGGCGGCGGGTCGGCGCCCGTCGCTGGGCCTCGTCGATCTGTGCGGGCGATGGATCGACCGTGACCACACCCGTCGTGCCGTCGATGATGACCGGCGTGCCCGGGCGCACGCGCCGGCTGATGTCGCGCAGGCCAACAACTGCCGGCACCTTCAACGACCGCGCAAGAATTGCGGTGTGGTGCGTGCGTCCTCCGGCGTCGGTGGCAAAGCCGAGTACGCGAGACCAATCCAGCTGGGCGGCCAGCGATGCCGTGAGCTCGTCGGCCACGAGCACGGCAGGCCCGTCAACCTCGTGCAACAGATCGCTTGTCCACCCTCCAGCGCGCCGGAGGTTCATGCGCAGGCGGCCCGCCACATCCGCCAGATCGCTGTCGCGTTCCCGCAGGTAGGGGTCCTCCACCGTCGCGAACACCGCGCACAGTTCCTCGTAGGCGCGATGCACCGCCCACGCGGCATTCACGCGATCGTCTCGGATGATGGCCTGCGCGCGGCCCAGGAACATCGAGTCGTCGAGAATCAGGAGCTGGGCGTCGAAGAGCGGCGCGAGATCATGGCCGGGGCCCCGGGCCAGGCGATCGCGGATCTCCTGCAGCTGGGTGTGTGACCGTTCGCGCGCCCCCGCGAGCGACTGCAGTTCGTCGCCGACCCGATCCGGTGGAATCGGGAAGCGCACGACCTCGGCATGCCCGGTCAGGACCACGGCGCGGCCCACGACCACACCGGGCGAGACCGCAATCCCCGTCAGGCGCTCCACGTATCCTCGCCAAAGCCGGTCCGGACCAGCGCCGCCAGCGACTGCAGGGCATCGGCTTCGTCGATGCCGTCGGCGCTGATGCTGATGACGGCGCCCTTGGCGGCAGCGAGCAGCAGGATGCCCATAATGCTCTTGCCATCGACCTGCCGGCCTTCGCGAGTCACCCGCACTTTCGACCGGAATCGGCCGGCCAACTGCACGAACCTGGCTGCGGCCCGCGCGTGCAGGCCGAGCTGATTCACGATCGTCACGGTTTCAGTCATCACGCGCCCTGGTCTCCTGTGCCGCCGCCGAGCAGATCCGAGGCGACCCATATTGCATTGCGTCCGTGCTCACGAATTTGTCGTGCGGCGTCGAGAAGACTCGACGTCGCCGCCACCCCCGCAAGCTTGATGAGCATCGGCAGGTTCACTCCGGTCACGACCTCGACCCTGCCGGTGTCGAGAAAGGTGATGCCCAGATTGGCGGGCGTACCGCCGAACATGTCGGTGACAATCAGCACTCCGTCGGCACCAGCCACAGACTCGACGGCCGCGGCGATCTCCTGCCGGGCGTCCTGCACGTCCTCATGCCAGCCGATGGACACGGCCCGCATGTGGGGCAGATCGCCGACGATGGTTTCGGTCGCGCTGACGAGCTCCGCGGCCAGTTGTCCATGCGTCACCACCACTACCCCAATCATGGCACCCTCTGATCGCGCCCGGCATCCCGGTGACGGACGCGTGCCGTCACGCCCTTGGAACCACCGAGGGCACGCTTGAGCGCCTCGGCGATGTAGACGGACCGGTGACGGCCGCCGGTGCAGCCGATCGCGACGGTCAGGTAGCTCTTCCCCTCGGCGACGTAATGCGGCACCAAGAACTTCAGAAACGCAGTGAGGCGCCTGAGAAGCTGGCCGGTCGCGGGCTGCCGCTCGAGGAAATCGGCGACCGGCTTGTCGCGTCCGGTCTGGGGCCGCAACACCGGCACGAAGTGCGGGTTGGGCAGGAAGCGAACATCGAAGACGAGGTCGGCGCCAAGGGGCAGACCGTGCTTGAAACCGAAGCTCTCGAAGGTGAGCACTAGGGTCGCCCGTGTCTTCCGGTCGTGAGACAGCCCGAGAAAGACCTGCCGAAGTTCATGCACCGTGAGATCGGAGGTATCCACGATTTCGTCCGCCATGGCTCGGACGCGACGCATCTTGCGCCGCTCGAGCGCGATGGCATCGCTGATCGGCTCGTCGGGCGCGAGTGGATGCGGCCGCCTCGATTCACTGAAACGCCGATGCAGGGTCGCCGGGCTAGCCTCGAGAAAAATAAGCGCTGGCGGCACGTCGGCCGAGGCGCGCATGCGGGCGTACACATCTGGGAACGCAGAAAGGAACTCTCGTTCCCGGATGTCCACGACGACGGCCACTTTGGCGAGCGCCTCCTCGCGCCGGTGCAGCGCATGCAATTCCGGAAGCAGGGCTACGGGCAGGTTGTCGACGCAGTAGTAGCCCAGATCCTCGACGGCGTGGATGGCCTGCGACTTCCCCGCCCCCGACAGACCGGTGATGACCAGGAAGTCGGCCCGCGACGGGCGCGTGTTGAGCTTGGGCTTCGGGCGGGTCATGCGCCGCCTCCGTCAAGGTCATCGCCATCGTCGTCGTCGTGCCCAGCGCCTGCTCCGCTGGCCACGCGCCGGTCATGAGCCATCACGAAGTCGCGGCCGGTATGCACTCCGCGGTTGCGCAGCAACTGGTTCCGCGCGGCGACTTCCACGAGGGTGGCCACCGTGCGGCCCGGCGCCACCGGCATCGTCACCATCGGAATGCGCAGGCCGAGCAGATCGTGAAACGCGTCGTCGAGGCCGAGCCGGTCGTAGGTGCGAGCTGTGTCCCAACGCTCGAGCCCGACCACGAACTCGACCCGCTTCGAGAGACGGGTCGACGCCACCCCGAAAATCTCGCGCACGTTGATGAGGCCGAGCCCGCGGATCTCCATGAAATACCGCGTCGCGACCGGCGCCGTGCCGATGATCACGGTCTCGGCGCGGCGGCGCACTTCTACGGCGTCGTCGGCCACGAGGCGATGCCCACGGCCGATGAGGTCGAGCGAACACTCGCTCTTGCCGATACCGCTCTCGCCGACGAGCAGCACGCCCAACCCAAGCACGTCCATGAGCACGCCGTGCACCAACTCGCGCGAGGCCAGCCGGTCCTCGAGTAACGACATCAGCTTGCCGATGGCGAGCGGCGTCGAGATCGAGGTCCGCAGCAGCGGCACGCCGGCGCGCTCGGCCTCCTGCGCCACTTCCGGAGGCAGGGGCAACGCGCTGGTCGACAGGACGCACGGAATCGAGGCCGCAAACGACCGAGCCAGTACATCCGTGCGCGCCGCTGGCGAGAGGCTCTGCAGGTGCCGCACTTCGCTGTCCCCGTAGATCAGCACGCGTCCAGGCTGCAGGTATTCGTGATACCCCGCGAGCGCCAGGCCCGTCTTCTGGATGTACGGGCTCGTGATCTCGCGACCCAGACCAGCGGCACCCGCGAGCAATTCCACCCCGAAGCCAATCAGGTCGCCGCGACCGCGAAGCAGGTGTCCCACCGTGACGACGGGCAGAGGCAGCATGATGGGCGCGGCCGCTAGTACAGAACCTTGCGCTGGTTGGAGGTGGGAATACGGAGCTCTTCGCGGTACTTGGCAATCGTGCGGCGGGCGAGCACCAGACCTTCGCGCTGTAGAATGCTGACGATCTTGGAATCACTGAGGGGCTTGCGCGGGTCTTCGGCTTCGATGATCTTCTTGATCCGCTGCTTGATCGTCACCGACGAGACGGCATCGCCAAACGTGCTGCTGATGCCGCTGTGGAAGAAGTACTTCATCTCGAACACCCCTTGCGGGGTGTGCATGTACTTGTTGGTGACCACGCGGCTCACGGTGGACTCGTGCATGCCGATGTCGTTGGCGACATCGCGCAGCACGAGCGGCCGCAGGTGCTCGATGCCGTGCTCGAGAAAATCACGCTGGAAGTTGATGATGCTGGTGGCGACCTTCTGAATGGTCTTCTGCCGCTGCTCCACCGACTTCAGCAGCCAGCGTGCGGCGTTGAAGCGGTCCTTCACGTACGATCGCGTGTCGGCGTCGGCCTGGTCCTTATCGAGCAAGCGCTTATACGACGAACTGATGCGCAGCTGCGGCAGGCCATCGTCGTTCAGCACGGCGACGTACTGGTCGTCGACCTTGACGATATAGACGTCCGGCATCACGTACTCAGGCTGCCGCTGGTTGTAGCGGGCGCCGGGCTTCGGGTCGAGGTGGCGGATGACCTCGATGTGCTCGCGCAAGTCGTCGATGCTCATGCCCATCTTCCGGGCGAGTTCGGGGATCTGATGATTTTGCAGCAGCCGCAGATGCTCGGCGACGATGCGCTCGGTGGGGGTGCCGTCGAGGCCGAGTTGCCGCAGCTGCAGCGTGAGCGACTCCTGCAGGTCGCGCGCCGCCACGCCGGTGGGGTCGAAGGTCTGCACGAGTCGCAGAGCTTCCTCGACGCGCTCGACCGGCCAAGGCCCCATCTGGGCGATCTCGCTGACCGAAGCCACCAGGTAGCCGTCATCGTCGAGGTTGCCGATGATGGCGGTGCCGACCGCCCGCTCAACCGCGTCGTCGGTCTTGAGCGAGAGTTGCCATTCGAGGTGGTCGGTCAGGGACGACCCGGTCGAGAGCGTGTTCTCGATCGGTGGCAGCTCCTTCACCTCGGTGGGCACGCGCGACCGGTAGCCATCGTCGAGGTACTCGCTGAAGTAGTACTCGTAGTCGTTGTCTTCCCAGTTGTCGGCCTTGCCCTCGGTGCGCTGCGCGTCCTGCTCGTCAGCCTTGTCGGTGGCTGGCTGCGCTTCGCTCGCCTGCAGGTCTTCGGACGGGATCTCCTCGAGCAGAGGGTTTTCGACGACTTCCTGGTTCAGCATGTCGGCAAGCTCCAGCGTCGACATCGGCAGCAGCTTGATAGCCTGCTGGAGCGATGGCGTCAGAATCAGCTTCTGTGAGAGCCGCGTCTGGAGCTTCTGATGAATGGCCATGAACAGTGCCGGCGAACCGGTGGTGGACCCTTGCCCAAGAGAGATTCTAGCAGCAGCTTGCAAGAATCATGACAAGTTTCGGGCGACGTCAATCGAGGCGGAAATCCTGGCCCAGGTAAATCCGTCTGACGTCGTCGTCCGAGGCCAGCGCTGCCGGGGTGCCGGCCTTGAAGATGGCCCCGTCGTTCACGATGTAGGCGCGGTCGGTGATCCGCAGCGTCTCGCGGACGTTGTGGTCGGTGATGAGCACGCCGATGCCCCGCGCCTTCAGGTGAAAGATGATTTGCTGGATGTCGGTCACTGCAATCGGGTCGATCCCGGCAAACGGCTCATCGAGCAGGATGAACCTGGGCGACATCACCAGGGCACGGGTGATCTCGGCGCGCCGCCGCTCCCCGCCCGACAGGGTATAGGCGGCGGACTTCGCCAGGTGGGTCAGACCCAGCTCCGCGAGCAGCTCGGCCAGCCTGGCTCGGCGCGCGGTGCGGCTGAGCGGCAGGGTCTCGAGGATGGCGAGCAGGTTCTGCTCCACCGTGAGCCCGCGGAAGATTGATGGCTCCTGGGGCAGATAGCCGATGCCTTTCCGCGCGCGCACATACATCGGGTCGTCGGTGACATCCTGCTCGTCGAGCAGAACCCGGCCCCGGTCGGGCGCGATCAGACCGACGGTCATGTAGAAGGTCGTCGTCTTGCCGGCTCCGTTCGGGCCGAGCAACCCCACGACTTCGCCGGCGCTGACCTCGAGGCTGACGCCGCGCACGACGGTGCGGCCGCTGTAGGTCTTCGTGAGAGCGTCGGTACGCAGCGTGGACATTTACGGGGGTGGCGGCGGGTCGCAGCGTCCCCCGCCCTTGGTCACGGTGCGCGTCGCCTGATTGCCGTCGACGATGAGCTTACCGGCCGTGCCGAAGAAGGTCAACGTGCGTCCGGTCGTCACGCGGCACTCCTCGGTGAACTGCACCGGCGCACCAGTGAAGACGTAGCGCTCGTCGCTGGCGTGATAGGTAAGCCGGCCGCCGCGAGCATCACGCGCGGCCACACGCGCCACGACCGTCCCATAGCCTTCGATGCGCTCCAGGGCGCGCTCGGGGCTGGCAAGCACGAGCGCGATCCGGTCGGCAGTGAGGTCGCCCTGTGGGCCGTTGACCTGCGCGTTCTTCGTGTAGGTGACGGTGCGGGCTGCGTCGTCGTACCCCATCTCGTCGCCGCGGGCGATGGTGCCCTTAGGGCCGGCCGGGCCGGCCGGTGCCTGCAGAGTCAGGGTGGAGGTGACGCCGCCCGATGCGGCCAGATCCCCGCGCGCCTCATCGAGCACGATGCGCTCGGCCCTGATGTTGGTGTCGCCTTGCCATAGGCGCGCGCGGCCGGTGTAGACGGCGCGGCGGGCCTGGCTGTCGTACTCGAGCGCGGCGGCGCTCGCAATGAGCGGCAGGCCTCCGTCAAGCAGCGCCGGCGTGCGGGCCGCGCCCGCGCCGCTGCGCGCGGCCGCTGGCTGCATGACGCTCGACACCGCGCCCGTGGCGGTCACGGAGTTGGTGGCAAGCCCGACCGTGATGGCATGCGCGTCAATCTGCAGGCCTGTGTCGGTCACACTTGGCGGCGGGACGCCGTCCTGGCCGACGAGCTCCAGCCGGTCGCCCGCGATGAAATACCGGGCCTCGGGCGCCGTGGCCCGCAGCGATCCGTCTTCGAACCGCGTCTCGCCGGTAAACGTCGCGCGCTCGGCCGCGCCGGTTGGGCCAAGCGCCAGCGTGAGGACCAACGACGTCGCCTGACGCGTAGGCGGGGTCCGCGCCGAGCCGCCCTCGCGGAAGTCAACCCCGCCCGTGAAGCGCATGGCGGTCAGGCCACTGCCGGCTGCGCCGTCCCCTGTCAGTTCGGCCGCCCGGATCGTGCGGGCGGGCGCACCGCTCTGGGCTGGCAACGTCACCAGTAGCCGCTCTCTGGCGACGAGGCTCGTGATGGCCCCGTCGGGTCCAAGCGATAGGTCCACCCACTCTGCCGCCAGACGCTGCCCTGAGGCACTCCCGGCCGCGCCGGCCAGCGTGATGCTCGCCTGTCCGGCCAGCGTGGCATGCTGCAGCGTGCGGCCGTCGTCGGCGTAGTCGAGATTGATGTCGCGGGCCCGCATCGCGCGCAGCGTGCCCATGCCTTCCCCGCCAGTAATCACACCGTTGCCGCGCAGTTCGATCGAGTCGGGCTCGTCGCGGTCGGGGAGCAGGTAGACCATCACCTCGTCGGCGGTGATGGTCTGTCCCGGCCGAATCACGCGGGCATCGCGTTCGAGCCGCAGATAGCGTTCCTGGCGCGCCTCGCCAAACGCGCCAGACTGGATGTCCATGTCGCCGCCCGCCGCGTCGCTGTCGACGTGCACCACCGACTTGTCGAGCATCCAGATCGTGTCGCGATGCTTGTCGTAGGTGAAGCCGACGCCTGCGCCCTTGGTGCCGCCGCGCGCGAACGACACAGGTCCAGGCGCCCGCACGATCCCCTCGCCGTCGGAGTAGCTGGCGTTGTCGGTCTTGGCCACCAGGCCGTCGGAAGCCGTGAGGACGACGTCGCCCGTCATGAGCACGGACGACTGGTCGGCGCCCACAGTGCCTTCCTTTGCCACCACGGTGAAGCTCCGCCCGCCGCGATTGGGCACACGCACCGTGAGGCCCGAGGCGACGGTGCGACGGTCGGTGTAGGTGCTCTGCGTCTTGAACTCGATCGCGAATTCCTCGCGCGTGCCGGCGCTCTGCGCCGCCTCGCCGCCAGTGACCCGCGAGGTGATGGTCGGAGCGAGCGGCGTGATCGGGGGCGGGGTTGAGATCACCCGCCGGCTGCTGGTGGCCCAATAGGCCCCGGCAGCTGCCGCGACGGCGACCACACCAGCCACGAGGCGCGCACGGCGCTGCCACGACGTCATCTTGCCAGGTCCTCGAACCATGGTGACGGATCGACCCGAAGGGCGCAAGCCGCCGTCACGTGGTGCGCCGGGCGTCGGACAGGCGCAGCTCGGTATACGTGGCGCCGTTGAACTCGTTCTGTTCCAGGGCGTAGGCCACCTCGAGCCCGCCGCCCGGGTCCATGATCACGGGCTCCTTGTCGACGCTGTTCCAGGCGATGGCCCTGAAGGTGCGGCCCCGCTGCCGGAGCGACATCTTCAGGTGCCGCTCCTTGAGCCGCCGCGGGCCGTCGACGACCTCCACCGGTCCGGTCGTGAAGAGTGGTTTCGGATTGCCGAGGCCAAAGGGCGCCATCGACGTCAGATCCGCCATGAACGATGGGGTGATGCCGTCGAAGTCGAGCGGACCGTCGAGGTGCAGATTCGGACGCAGGTCGTCGGGACCGAGGTGCTCGTGCGCATAGTCGTTTACGGCGCGCCGGAACTCCGGAAGACGGGACGCCTCGAGCTGCAACCCGGCCGCCTGCTTGTGCCCGCCGAAGCGCTGCAACAGCGGCGCACACGACTCGAGGGCGGCGAGGATGTCGAAGCCGGGGATACTTCGGCACGAACCGTGTGCAACGCCGTTCTCGATGGAGAGCACGATCGCCGGACGGTAGAACGCGTCGACCAGCTTGGAGGCGACGATGCCGATGACGCCGCGGTGCCAGCCCTCGCCGCCCACGACGAGCACCGTGTGGGCACCCACGTCGGGGTCGGTCTCGACGGCCTTGCGCGCCGCCGCCACGATGTCGGCCTCTTCAGCACGGCGCCGGGTGTTTTCGGCATCGAGTTGCTGTGCCAGTACCGTCGCTTCGACGGCCTGACTCTCGTCCGACGCCAGGAGCAGGCGCGTCGCGATGTCGGCCGTGGACATGCGCCCGGCGGCGTTCACGCGTGGGGCCACCATGAACGCGATGTGGTAGCTGTCGATGGTCTTCCCCGTCAGGCCCGACACGTCGAGCAATGCGCGCAGGCCGACCTTGTGTGGCCCCTTCGAGAGCTGCTCGAGTCCGAGCTTGGCGATGACGCGGTTCTCGCCGACTAGCGGCACCACGTCGGCGAGCGTGCCAATCGCCGCGATCTTGACGAAAGCGCTCAGCCAGTTCTCGTGTCCGGTCTTCTGACAGAGCCCCTGGACGAGCTTCAGGGCCACTCCCACCCCAGCGAGGTTCTTGTCGGGATACGGACAGTCGTGTCGCTTGGGGTTCACGACCGCGTGCGCCTGGGGCAGCTCCGCATCGGGCTCGTGATGGTCGGTGATGATGAGGTCGATGCCCAACTCCGTCGCCCGGCGCGCGGCCTCGGGCGCCCGAATGCCGCAATCGACCGACACGATCACGTTGGCGCCCTCGGCGTGCAACCGGTCGATGGTGCCCGGCTGCAGGCCGTAGCCGTCCCGGAGTCGCTCGGGGATGAAGTGCGTCACGTTTGCGCCCATGAGTTCCAGCGCCCGCCGCAAGATGACCGTCGAGGTCACGCCGTCGACATCGTAGTCGCCGTGCACGACGATGCGCTCGCGGCGCGCGGTAGCGGCCAGCAGCCGCTCTACGGCCTTACCGAGATCCGTCATCAACCACGGGTCGAGCAAGTGCGCCAATGAGGGCTTCAGAAATCGCGCGGCCTGTGCCGGTTCGCCGTGCCCCCGGATCGCCAGGAGGCGCGCGATGACCGGCGACAGCCCGAGTTCCGTCTGGAGCCGCGTGACGTGGGCGTCGTCGCAGGGACGCGCCTTCCACACGAGCGATGGGGCCACCTCGTCAGGCCTCGATGAGGCCTACTTGGCCCATGCGTCGGAACTTGGCGTAGCGCTGGTCGAGTCGCGCCTCGGAACCAAGCGCGCCCACCTCGGCAAGCGCGCGGCCAATAGCGGCGTCGAGCGACGCACCTGCAACCAGCGGATCGCAGTGCGCGCCACCGGTTGGCTCGGGCACGATCTCGTCGATGATGCCGAGCTTCAGCAAGTCGGGTGCCGTGATCTTCAGGGCCTCGGCGGCCTGCATCTTCCGGTTCGTGTCGCGCCACAGCAGCGCCGCGCAGCCCTCGGGCGGAATGACGCTGTAGATGGCGAACTCGTGCATCAGGATGCGGTCACCGACAGCGATCCCCAGCGCGCCGCCGCTGCCGCCCTCGCCGTGCACGACCACGATGATCGGCACGTCGAGCACCGCCATCTCGCGCAGATTCACGGCAATGGCCTCGGCCACGCCTCGCTCCTCCGACTCGATGCCGGGGTAGGCGGCCGGCGTATCCACGAAACACACGACCGGTCGGCCGAACTTCTCGGCCAATTGCATCGCGCGCAGCGCCTTGCGGTACCCCTCGGGCCGCGCGTAGCCGAAGTTGCGGTAGATCTTCTGCTTCGTGTCGCTGCCCTTCTGGTGTCCCACGACCATCACCGGCGCGCCGTGAAACGCCGCCGGTCCCGCCACGATGGCGTGGTCATCGGCAAACCGCCGGTCGCCCCGGATCTCGACGAAGTCGGTGAAGAGCTGCTCGACGTAGTCGAGAGTCGTTGGTCGCGCGGGATGCCGCGCCACCAGCACGCGCTGCCACGGCGTGAGGTGGGCATACAGCTCCTGCCGGATTTCGACAATCCGTGTGTGGAGGCGCGCGATGTCGCGCTGCCGATCGAGCGTCGAGGGCAGCATCGACAGCGCCTCGATCTCCTTCTGCAGGACGCCGATCGGTTCTTCGAATTCGAGAAGGTCAGCCATGAGTCCGTCTATTGCAGCACAACCGAGCCCGCCCCGCACAGGCGCTCTACGGCCAAGATCAACTGCGCAGAGGGCCGCACGCGGATCTGCGTCGTCACGTCGGCGCGCACGCGCAGCGTGCGGGTAGGCTGCTCGACGTCCACCTCGAGCACGACGGGCCGGTCGCCCTGATGCTGGGCAAGCACGTCCCAGAGCGCTTCGATCGTCGCTCGCGAATGGGTCCCGGTGCGCAGATGGATGCTCACCGCGCGGGCCAGCCGCTCGCGCAACGTCTCGAGTTTCGACATCCCGGTGACCTGGAACCGCGACGATTCGTCGTCGCGCTCGAACTTCCCCTGGACCAGCAGCAATGCGCCTGGTTCGATGAGGTGCCGGTATCGCCCGTAGACCTCGGGGAACACGACGGCTTCAACGGCGCCCTGCGCGTCTTCGAGCATGAACACGGCCATGGCGTCGCCTTTTTTGGTCTTCAAGGCGCGAACACTCGCCACGATGCCGCCGACCGAGACATCGTCGAGAAGCAGCTTGCCGGGTGCCCCGTCCTCGGCGGGTGGGATGTCCGACAGCATCAGGTCGCCGACCGAACGTGCGCCACATGCGTTCAGCTCGGGCTTGTGCCGGTCCACCGGATGGCCACTCAAATACAGACCGAGCGCTTCCTTCTCGTTGGCCAGCCACTCCATCTCCGACCATGCCGGCCCATCGGCCACGAGGTGGCCGGCTGGCTCCCCGAGTGACGGCGTGGCCTCTCCAAAGAGATTGGCCTGGCCCTGCTCGCGGTCACGCTGCACTCTGGCGGCGTGCTCGAGCGCCGCGTCGATTCCTCGCATGAGCCCCGCGCGGCTCACGGCCGGCGGCACCGGCGGCGCGCCCGCGACGAGGCCGAGCGTATCGAAGGCCCCGCTCTTCACCAGTGCCTCGAAGACGCGGCGATTGGCGACGCGAAGGTCGAGCTCCTCGGCCAGCTCGTGCAGCGACCCGATACGGCCCAGGCGCGTGCGCACCTCGATGATGGCCTGGATCGCACCCTCACCCAGACCCTTGATGGCGGTCAGCCCGAAGCGCACTCCTTCGGGCACGACCGAGAAGTGCTGCTGGCTTTCGTTCACGTCGGGCGGCTGCACCGCGATACCGCGGTCGCGGCATTCAGTGATGTAGAGCGCGAGCTTGTCGGTGTTGGCGGCTTCGATGGTGAGCAGCGCCGCCGCGAAATGCCGCGGGTAGTTCGCCTTGAGGTACGCGGTCTGATACGCCAGGAAGGCGTACGCCGTCGAGTGCGACTTGTTGAAGCCATACCCGGCGAAGTACTCCATCAGCTCGAAAATCTTCGTGGCCTTCTTCTCGGAGATGCCCTTGGCTTTGGTGCCTTCGAGGAACGCCTGGCGCTGCTTGGCCATGACCTTGGGGTCTTTCTTGCCCATGGCCTTGCGCAGGACGTCGGATTGCCCCAGGGTGAATCCAGCGAGCACCGCCGCGATCCGCATCACCTGCTCCTGGTAGGCGATGACGCCGTAGGTATCGGCCAGGATCGGCTCGAGCGCCGCGAGGTCGTACTTCACCTCCGTCTTGCCCTGCTTGCGCGCGACGTAGTCGTCGACCATGCCGCTCTTGAGCGGGCCCGGCCGGTACAAGGCGTTGAGCGCGATGAGATCGTCGAGCCGTTGAGGCTTGCTCTTGCGCAGGAGCTCGCGCATCCCCGAGCTCTCGAACTGGAAGATGCCGTAGGTCTGACCCTCGCAGAACACCTGATAGGTCGCCGCGTCGTCGAGCGGCACGTTGTCGATGTCGAGCACGACGCCTTCGGTGCGGGTGATCTCCGCCAGTGCGTCCTGGATGAGCGTGAGCGTGCTCAGTCCCAGGAAGTCCATTTTCAGCAGGCCGACGCGCTCGACCTCCTTCATGGCCCACTGGGTCGTGATTTCGTCGCGGTTGCTCTTGTAGAGCGGCGCGTAGTCGGTGATGGGCCCCGGGGCGATCACGACGCCCGCCGCGTGCACGCCGGCGTTGCGCGACATGCCCTCGAGGCGCTGGCCCATGTCGAGCACGTCGCGCACGCGCGGGTCCTTGTCCCGCATCTCGCGGAGCACGGGGTTCTCGGCAAGCGCCTTCGCGAGCGTCATGTCGAGGGCCGCCGGAATCTGCTTGGCGATGCGATCGACGTCGGCATAGGCCAGGTCCATCACGCGGCCCACGTCGCGAATCACGGCCTTGGCCTTCATGGTACCGAAGGTGATGATCTGCGAGACGTTCGCGCGGCCGTACTTGCGGGTCACGTACTCGATGACCTCGCCCCGGCGCCGCTCGCAGAAGTCCACGTCGATATCGGGCATCGACACGCGCTCTGGATTCAGGAAGCGCTCGAACAGCAGGTCGTAGTCGATCGGATCGACGTCGGTGATGCGCAGGCTGTACGCCACGAGGCTGCCGGCCGCCGAGCCGCGGCCCGGTCCCACCGGAATGCCCTGCTCGCGCGCATACCGAATGAAGTCCCAGACGATCATGAAGTACCCGGTGTACCCCATGCGCTTGATCATCGCGATCTCGTAGTCGAGGCGCGTGGCGTATTCGTCGAGCCCGTGGCGCAGCGTGCCGTCGGCGTCACGCTGGCGCAGGCGGGTCAGGCGATCGGCGAAGCCGAGGCGCGAGACGTGCTCGAAGTAGTCGTCGAGGGTGTAGCCCTCGGGCACCTCGAACCTCGGTACGTGCAGCGTGCCCGACGGGATCGTGACGTTGCAGCGCTCGGCGATGGCCAGCGTGTTCTTCATGGCCTCCGGGAAGTCGCCGAACACCTCGGCCATCTGCGCGGCGTTCTTCAGGAAGAACTGATCGCCGTGGTACTTCAGGCGTTTCTCGTCGTGGACCGACTTGCCCGTGCCGATGCACAGCAGCAGGTCGTGCGGCTTCGAGTCGTGCTGATGCAGGTAATGCACGTCGTTGGTGCACACGAGTGGCAGACCGAGGTCGCGGGCGATCGGCTGCAGGCCCGTGTTGACGATGCGCTGTTCCTCGATGCCCTGATACTGCATCTCGAGGAAGAAATTCCCGGCGCCGAGGATGTCGCGATACACCGCCGCGGCGGCCAGGGCGCGCTTGGCGTGTTCGGTGCGGATCTCGCTGGCGACCTCGCCCTTGAGGCAGCTGCTGAGGCCGATGAGGCCTTCGCTGTGCTGGGCGAGCAGCGCCTTGTCGATGCGGGGCTTGTAGTAGAAGCCCTCGGTATAGCCCGACGACACGAGCGCAATCAGGTTCTTGAACCCGATCGCGTTCTCGGCGAGCAGCACCAGGTGGTTGGCCGTCTCGCCCGGCGTGCCGGACTTGTCACGCCGATCGCCCGGCGCGACGTAGACCTCGCAGCCGAGAATCGGATTGATGCCACGCTTGCGCGCCGCGTCGTGGAACACCACCGCCGAGAACATGTTGCCGTGCTCGGTCACCGCCAGGGCCGGCATCTCGAGCGCAGCCGCCTGATCGAGGAGCTCCTCGATGCGGCACGCGCCGTCGAGCAGCGAGAACTCGGTGTGGCAGTGAAGATGGACGAAATCGTTCATGGGCGCCGCCGACTCGAGACGAGCAGCCAGGATCGCCCGACGGACAGAGTCCGCGTGTTGGGGACCCCGCCAGCGGGAGTTGTTGGCCGCTGTTCGTGATGCGATCCTACTCCCACTCGATGGTGCTCGGCGGCTTCGAGCTGACGTCGTAGACGACGCGGTTGATGCCGCGTACCTCGTTGATGATCCGGCGTGACACGGCCTTGAGCAGGCCGTACGGCAGCTCGGCCCAGTCGGCAGTCATGAAATCGGTGGTCTGCACGGCGCGCAGGGCAACGACGTAGTCGTAGGTGCGGCCGTCGCCCATCACCCCGACACTCTTCACCGGCAGGAATACGGCGAAGGCCTGACTGGTCAGGTCGTACCAGTCCTTACCCGTGGCTTCGTCGCGCCAGCCGCGCAGCTCTTCGATGAAGATGGCGTCGGCCCGCCGCAGCAGATCGGCGTACTCGCGACGCACTTCGCCGAGAATACGGACGCCGAGACCGGGGCCGGGGAACGGGTGGCGGTGGACCATTTCGGCGGGCAGGCCGAGCGCGATGCCCAGCTCGCGCACCTCGTCCTTGAAGAGGTCGCGCAACGGTTCGAGGAGCTTCAGGCCCAGTTCGGCCGGCAAGCCGCCCACGTTGTGATGGCTCTTGATGGTGACGGCCTTCTTCGTCTTCGCGCCGCCGGATTCGATGACGTCCGGATAGATTGTGCCCTGTGCGAGGAACGTCGCACCCGTGTGCCCGCCGTCGCCGGCCTTGAGCTTCCCCGCTTCGGCCTTGAACACCTCGACGAACTCGCGGCCGATGATCTTGCGCTTTTGCTCGGGGTCGGTCACGCCGGCGAGTTGCCCCAGGAACTGCGCGCCGGCGTCCACGTGGATCACCCGCGCGTGCAGATGCCCGGCGAACATCTCCATGACCAGGCGGCCTTCGTCCTGACGCAGCAGCCCGTGGTCCACGAACACGCAGGTGAGCTGGTCGCCGATGGCGCGGTGGATGAGCGCCGCGGCGACGCTCGAATCGACGCCTCCCGAGAGGCCGAGAATGACTTCTTCTTTGCCGACCTGGCGGCGAATGGCCTCGACGGCCTCGGTGACGTGGTCGCGCATGACCCAGTTGGGCGTCGCACCGCAGATGCCGACGACGAAACGCTCGAGGATGGCCCTGCCCTGCCGCGTGTGGGTGACCTCGGGATGAAACTGGACTCCGTAGAAGCGACGCGCGTCGTCGGCCATGCCGGCGATTGGGCAACTCGACGTGGAGGCCATCAGCGAGAAGCCGGGCGGAAGCGCCGTGACCTTGTCGCCGTGGCTCATCCACACGCCCAACCTGGCGTCGCTGGTGTTGTGCCGGACGTCTTCGAGGCCGTCGAGCAGCGCCGAATGGCCGTGCGCGCGCACCTCGGCGTAGCCGAATTCGCGGTGGGTGCTGGACTCGACCTGCCCCCCCTGCTGCACCGCCATCGTGAACATGCCGTAGCAGATGCCGAGTACCGGAACGCCGAGTTCGAAGACCGCCTGCGGCGCCCGCAGGCCCTCGGTCTCGTAGGTGCTGGCGTGGCTGCCTGAGAGAATGACGCCCTTCACGGCGTGCTCGCGGGCATAGGCCCGCACCCAGTCGTCATTGACGTCGCAGGGGTGGACCTCGCTGTAGACGTGCGCCTCGCGCACGCGCCGCGCAATGAGCTGGGTGACCTGCGATCCGAAGTCGAGGACGAGGATGGTCTGGTGTGCCACGGTGATGACGGAAGCCGCGTGAGGACGCGCCCCCCAGTGTGAGGGAGCAGCTATTATAGCGGCGTGCGCCGCCTGCGAACGCCCAGGTCTTGTGATGTGGCACTGGTGTGCGCCTGCGTGTTGCTGGCGCAGACAGCCCCGGCCCTGGCGCAGAGCCATGGGCCGGTCCTGCCCCGCGCGGCGGCGCCTGATGGGGCCGTGCCGGCTGTGTCCACCGCTCGGGCTGCATTGTCACTACTCAAGGGCGGAGCGCTCGATCTTCGGTGGACCACGCCAGTGTCAAGTGCGCTGGCCGTATCGCCCGCCTTCGACCGTGACACCGCCTACGCGGTCACGCGCGACGGCAGGCTCGTGGCCTGGGATCTCGATACCGGACGCGTTCGTTGGCAGACGGCAGTCGACACCTCCCTGCCCGTCGCGGTGGGCGGCAACCTGGTGTTTGTCGTAGTACCAGGTGGCGTGCGCGCCCTGCGATCGGACAGCGGCGCGGTGGCCTGGCAGCGCACATTGCCCGGCACGGTGGCGGCCCCGCCCTATTGGGACACCGGTTGGTTGATCCTGTCGTTTGCGGACGGCGATCTGGCCGCGTTTCGCGCCGCCGATGGCGGCTTGCTGTGGCGCAGTCCGCTCGGGTCGGTGGCGCACGTGGCGCCAGCGCCCGCGCTCGACAATCTGTATCTGGGACTCGACGACGGGCGAACCGTCGCCCTGGCGCTCGCCTCGGGCCGCGCCGTCTGGACGCGCGAGTTGGGAGGCGTGGCGACGGGGCTGACCGCACTCGACGATCAGCTCATCGTCGGCACGACCGCCGGCGCGCTCTACAGCGTAGACCTTGTTCGCGGCCAGACGCGCTGGCGCTGGCGCACCGGCGCGCCGGTCGTCGCCTCGGCCGTGGCCGATGCCAAGCGCATCTACGTGACGGCCTACGACCATCTGTTGCGGGCGCTCGACCGCCGCTCTGGCAACCTGCGCTGGCGACGCGCCCTGCCCCATCGCCCCGCGGGCTCGCCCGTCCTGGTCGGCGACATGGTGCTCGTGCCCTCACTGTCCACGGAGCTGGCGGCCTACGACGCGGCCACGGGCGCGCCGGCCCTGGCGGTGGCGAGTGCGACCGAAGTGACCGGCAGTACGTATATCCGGACGGGCGGACGGCCCACCGGCACCCGCCTCGTGGCCGTCTCGGTGGAAGGCCAGCTGTTGGCGTTCGCGCCGCGCGTCGAGCAGGCGCCCTCGGCCCTTGGCGATCTACCCGGCACGGCCGTGACCGAGCCCCGCCCGCCTCAGACGCCGTTGCCGCCGTCGCCCCTGGACAGGCGGTAGAGCCGCAGGTAGGCGACGAGGGCGGTGAGGCCGAGGAACTGAAACAGGAAGCCTCGCACCAGCCACGCGCCGACTTGAAGGGGCAACGCGGCCAGCCCCACAAATGGCACGAAGGCAATCAAGCCGAGCGCGGCCGTAGCCAGCAATGACGCGGCCGTCCCAAGGGCCACCAGCGTGGACGCGACTGCGAAGACGATGCCGATCTCCCGCGGCTGACGGACCAGGAATGCCGACACCCGTCCCAGCGCCGCCCAGACCTCGCAGTCGTCAACGGCGATCACGATCTGCGTGAGCAGGTACAGCAGGTTCACAAGTGTCACGGCGGTGACGACGCCTGCCGTAATTCCCGCCACGCGCGCCGCATCCCACGCCGCGCCAGACCCGCCCTGGGTAAAGGCCACGCCCGCCAGCGCCAGCACTGCGCCATACGCGGCAAACAGCCCGCAGCCAAGCCGGATGAAGCGGCCAAAGAGACCCTGTGCACCCGTCATGGCCCGTTCGAGTGAGAAGCGCGAGGCCGCGCGCACCGCCGTCAGATGCAGCGGCGGATGTTCGAGCGGTCCCGATTCGCGCTCGGCGGCGGCGAGGACGGCGATCGAGGCGCCCTTGACAAACGCCATAAAGAGCGAACCGCCGAGCAGCACGACGCCCACCGCGATCAGGAAGGCCGAAAGTGCCAGGGGATGGGCGAGCAGCGCGGCGGCGACCGCCGGGACCGCACGTCGTACGCCCTGCGCAAAGAGCGCTTGGGGATCGAGACCCGACGTGAGGACCACGAGCGCAGCGCCGCCAACGACCGGCACCGCCAGAAGGGCCGTGAACACGGCGTCGGCAACAAACTGCACCAGCACCACGTGCCAGTTCGCCGCCGTGATGAGCGCACCGCGCTTCAGCGCCAGCTTGGGGGAAGCGGGGAGCGCCATCACTCGGGGATGCCGCACTATATCACCCGCGTCTCGCGGCTCTGGCAGGGATGTCGCTTGTGCGCATGCGGAGCAGCCTGCGAGAATGACTGTCGTCCATGACCTGTCCCCCGCCGGTCGCCCGCGGCCTCAGACGCGTCAGCGCGGGCATGCTGGCCGTACTCCTGCTGGTGGCTGCCGCGGGATGGTTCCTGGCGCGCACCGAGATCGGCTCCACGCCGCAGGACACGCGCAGGCTGGTCGAAGCCGAGCTTCGCGCGAGACTCGCAGACGAGGAGCGGTCGCTCGATCGCGCCGTGAGTCCTTTTGCGTCGAACGGCGCGCTCGTCGACGCCGCGGTCGCCGGCGCTCCGGATGCGGTCGGTCGGCTCTTTGGCGCGGTCGCCGCGACGCCGCGCGACCCTGGGCCGCCGATTGCCGCGCTCACGGTGTACGGCGCGGAGGGCACGCCCCTTGCCTGGTCGGGCCGTCCGGCGTCGCTGCCCGCGTCGCGCGTCTTGGGACCAGCGGCGGTGTTTCTGGTCTCGACCCCACTCGGGCTGCGCCTCGCGCGCCTCGAGCCCATTTTCCAGCCCGCCGCTGGCCGACGCCGCGTGGGGTCGGTAGTGGCTGAGGCCGCGCTGTCCATGTCGGGTACCACGCCAGGCGTGCCGGCCAGTCCCGTGCGCATGGCCGGCAATCTGGCGCCAGCGCTCTTCGGGCCGGTGGAGCCGCACGCCGGCGATTCCAGTGCCTTCGACGTCCTGGCAAGCGATGGGCGGCCACTTGGGACGGCGCGGGTGTCGGCGCGCGACCTCGACGCCGTGCGTACGCGATGGTGGGGGCGGGTCGCGGGCCTGCTCTGGGCGGCAGTGGCGGTCTGGCTCGTGCTGCTCTGGGGACCGCTGGCCGACTGGCGCAACACGGTCCGCACCGCTCGGCCTTTTCTGGGTGTGACGGCCGCGACGGCCGTCGCCGGCGTGGCGGCCTGGGCCAGCGCGCTGCGGGCGCTCGATGCGGCCGGGTTGGGCGACGAGGCCGCCTATCGCCTGCTGGCGACGGCCCTGCTCGCGACGAGCCTGACCGCCCTGACGCTCGGCAGCGCCGAGCGCTGGCGCGCGGCTCGGAGCGCACGTGCCCGCGCCGTGGGGGCGCGGCCGCGGTCGTCGCTCGTCCAAGTATGCGGGTCGCTCGCGCTCGGCAGCGCGCTCGGCGCGCTGGCGGCGCGCCACGACCTCATCGTGGGCGCGCTCATGCCCGGTGCGGCGCTTGATGCCGCGCGCGTGGCGCTCACGGCAATTGATCCGGCCCGCCTGGCGTCAGCGGCGGGTCTGATGCTCTGTCATGCTGCCGCGGTCGTCGTGCTGCTGACGCTGGCGCGCACACTCACCCACGCTCTGTCTGGCCGCACGCGCCAGCAGCACCGCGTGGTCCGTGCGGTCTTGACCGGCGTTGCGGCCACGGCCAGCGCGTGGTGGTTCAGTCCAGCGCCGACCGCGTTCGCCACGGCGCTGCCCATCGTGGCCGCGTGCCTCATCATGAGTGCGGCGGCTGGCCGCGCCCGCCGAATTCTGCGGCACGGGTCGCAGCCCGCACGGCTGCTCGTCCTGTTTGGCGCGCTGGCCCTACCCTCGCTCTCGGCCTATCCTTCACTGGCCGCGCGGGCCGCGCGCGGCCAGCGGGACGCAATCGAGCACGACCTGGCCAGGCAGGTCGCCAGTCAGCGCACGAGCCTGCAGCTGTTCCTGCGCGAAGCGCTCATCGAAATCGACGCGGCGCCCGGGCTCGCAAGTCTCGTCGGCGCCACCGGCGCGGTGGCCGTCGGCCAGGTCCCGGCCGACGCGGCGTTCTATGCCTGGGCGCAGACGTCGCTGTCGAGGCGGCGGCTCACCTCCTCGGTCGAGCTCTACGATCCGGCGGGCCGCGTGGTGAGTCGCTTTGCGCTGAACCTGCCCGAGAGCGCGGCCGACCAGGCGTGGCAGGAGACGTCGTGCGGCTGGGAACTCTTCGAGGAGGTGTCGCCCTTCTTCGCTGAGGAACGGCGGCTGTTGCACGCGGGCCGCGCCGTCTGCGTGAACGGCCGCACCGTCGGATCGGTCGTGGTGCACGTGGTCCTCGACTACGCCAACCTGCCGTTTCTGGCGGCGCA
This sequence comes from Acidobacteriota bacterium, assembly GCA_031376505.1. Taxonomy (GTDB): domain Bacteria; phylum Acidobacteriota; class Vicinamibacteria; order Vicinamibacterales; family UBA2999; genus CADEFD01. The sequence continues at coordinate 23,538 of JANMDX010000192.1, read as the reverse complement.
GAATCCGTATGTGGAGTTGCTGCGGGCCACCTCCGACGCGGCCGACGCGGTGGATCAGGCGGACGTCGCGTTTGTCGTCTACGGCTGGAGCCGGCGTCCGCTCTTCGTGTCGGGCGGCGAGGCGTGGCCCCTCTCCGATGCGCTCTTCACCACCCTTGCGGCATCGCGCGAGCCGTTCTGGTCCACGATCGCCGACCGGGGTCTGGTATCGGACGTGTTCCTGTTGAACGATCGCGGTGCCATCTACGCGATCGGCCATCCCCGGACGTCGCTCCTGGCACATTGGGCCAGCGTCGCGGAGCTTGTGGCCTTGGCGGCAATCACGTTCGGGGCGTTGCTCGTAGCCGTGACCTTAGCGTCGCTTCTGGCGGCGCGCGCGCCGGTGTCGGGCCGCGCCCTGCTCCGCGATGTGCGCGCCAGCTTCTATCGCACCCTGTTTCTAGCGTTCGTGGCTGCCGTCGTCGTGCCGGTCGTAGCGCTTGCCTTGGTCACGCGCGCCTACATGACCGCGTCGCTCTATGAGGACATCGAACGCGAAGCCACCCGCACCGTGCTCTCGGCGAGTCGGGTCGTCGAGGACTTCGCGACGATCGAGTCGCGCGGCGCCACCAACCTGCCAGCGCTCGACGACAGCCTGCTCGTGTGGCTCAGTCGCGTCATCGGCGAGGACATCAACGTGTTTGCCGGAACGGGTCTGCTGGCCTCGAGCCAACGGAATCTCTTTGCCTCGGGCCTGCTGCCCATCCGCACGCCAGGAGACATCTACCGTGCGCTCGTCCTCGACGGCCGGCCCACCTATGTTGCCCGCGACGCCGTCGGCACCTACGAATATCTCGTGGCCTCGGCCCCTGTCCGCGTCGCCGATCAGCAAGCCATCGTAAGCGTGCCGCTGACGCTGCGGCAGCGCGGCATCGAGCGGCAGGTTGATGAGCTCGATCGCCGTGTGTTGCTTGCGGCCATTGCGTTCATTCTGCTCGGTTCGGCCATCGGGTACTGGGCCGCGGAGCGCATCTCGGATCCGGTGAGCCGTCTGACGCGCGCGACGCGCCGTCTTGCAGCTGGCGATCTCGACGCTCGGGTACTCGTCCGCACGAGCGACGAGCTCGGCCGACTGGTGGAGGCGTTCAACGGCATGGCCGACGACCTGCAGCGGCAGCGTGTCCAGCTGGAACGCACGAACCGCCTCGAGGCCTGGGCCGAGATGGCGCGACAGGTGGCGCACGACATCAAGAACCCGCTCACGCCGATTCAGCTCAATGCCGAGCATCTGCGCCGCGTGCATGTCGACCGCGGACGTCCGCTCGGCCCGCTCGTCGACGAGTGCGTCAGCAACATCCTGCTGCAGGTGCGCCTGCTACGGCAGTTGGCCTCGGAGTTCTCGAGCTTCGCCAGCGCACCCGCCCCCCGGCCCGCGGCCATGCCGCTGGCCGCGCTCCTCGACGAGATCCTCCAGCCCTATGTGACGGCGCTTGCAGGCCGTATCGCCATCGCGCACGACGTGGAGGGCGGCGACGTCACACTGATGGTGGACCGCGTGCTGCTGGCGCGCGCGCTCACCAACGTGATCGAGAACGCTTTGCACGCCATGCCTGGCGCCGGTCACCTTACGGTGCGTGCGGCGCCCGTCGAGGCCGGCACCGTGCGGATCGACGTCACCGACACCGGCGTCGGCATGGACGCCGAGGCGTTGGCGCGAATCTTCGAGCCTTACTTTTCCACCAAGGCCACCGGCACCGGACTGGGCCTGACGATCGCGCGGCGCAATGTCGAGCTGAACCACGGCCGCATCGAGGTCACGAGCGCGCGCGGCGTCGGCACGACGGTGTCGCTGTGGCTGCCGGCGGCCTAGCGTCGCGCGGAGAACAATTGAGTACGCGATGTCCGGATCGCGGTGCCCGGTGGCCAAAGCGCGACGGGCGAGAAGCCCTCCGCACGGCGGAGCGCTACGCCGTCGGCACGTCCGGGCTGACGGCGCCTGGCCCATCGGACCGCCGACCCCCGCGGGTCACGGCCCACTCGATGATCGGCGACACCAGGTAGCCGTACGCCAGGGCCACGAGCATCTCGTGCGTGTAGGCGACCATCAGCGCGATGGCCCCGGCGGCAATCAGCAACACCTTCGGATTGCGCGGCGCGGCAAGATTGAGCGTCTTCATGCTGCGGAACCGGAACGTGCTCACCATCAGCAGGGCAGGCACGATCAGCATCACGAGCGCGATGAAGGCCTGGCCCCGTTCGGTGATCGCGTACGGATAGAAGTAGATGGTCGCGGCGGGAATGCCCGCGGCCGACGGACTCGGCATGCCCACGAAGTACCGCTTGTCAGCCACGCGCTGGATGTTGAACCGCGCCAACCGCACGGCGGCAGCGGTGAGATACAGGAAGCCAATGGCCCAGCCGAGCCGGCCGAGCGGGACTAGACCCCACTGGAACGTGAGCGCCGCCGGCGCCATACCGAACGAGATCAGGTCGGCGAGCGAGTCGAACTCCACTCCAAAGGGGCTGGTAGATCCCGTCATGCGCGCGATGCGGCCATCGAGCATGTCGAGCACGATGGCAAAGCCGATGAAGGGCGCGGCCGTCTCGAACTGACCGCGCATGGCGTAGACCACGCAGGCCCACCCGCAAAACAGGTTGGCGACGGTGAAGAGGCTTGGCAGCAGAAACACGCCCCGCCGTAGTCCTCGCCGCTCCGGCGCCGTCTCGCGCACCTGCTCGTCGTGACTCATCGCCCGTCCCACTGGGCCAGTACGGTTTCTACCGCCACCACGCGATCGCCTTGGCGCACCCGCACGGCCAGCGAGGGTGGCAGGAAGACGTCCATGCGCGACCCGAACTTCATCACGCCGACGCGTTGGCCGACGACGAGCGCATCGCCTTCACGCACGCGGGTCACGACCCGACGTGCCAGCAACCCGACGACCTGGCGATATACCGCGGTGCGCCCCTCGTGGTCGACCCACACTTCGGACTGCTCGTTGACCGCGCCACTCTCGGGCTGGTACGCCGGCAGGAACCGCCCGGCCTTGTAGGTGACCCGTGTGACGCGCCCCGAGACCGGCGACCGGTTCACGTGCACGTCAAGCGGCGACAGGAAGATCGTGATTTGCTGCCAGGTGCCGGCGGGCGCGTCGGTGCCTGCCGGCCCCACGCGCATCACGAGACCGTCGGCCGGCGACACGATGAGCGACTGGTCGTTTGGCAACGGCCGTTCCGGATCCCGGAAGAAGAACAGAAAAGAGAGTGCCAGCAGCCCGCCGGGTACTGCCCACCACCGGCCTCCCAGCCACGCGCCAGCACACGCCACGATGACGGCACCGAGAACAAAGGGCCATGCGGCACGGTCGAGTCCGATCATCTGCACCTGCGGATTGTACCCGTCGGGCGGGCCCGTGTGACAGATGGGCGACGCCGGCCGCGGGACCGGCGCCGCCTGGGCCGGTTGAGAGTCAGGCCGGCAGGGCGTTCTGTGAACCGGCCTGGAACTGCCTGACGAGCGTCTCCATCTGGTCTTTGAGACGGAGTTTCTCTTTCTTCAATCGCACTTCTTCGAGCTGTTCGTGATCGCTGAGGTGGGTCTTGCCAGCCAGGTGTTTCAAGCGGTCGTCGAGCGAGTGGTGGTCGGCGGTGAGTTGACGGAAGGCTGCGCTGTGGTCGAGCAGCTGGTGTCGCGAGTCATCGGAGCCCGTCATGCGATCCGCTCCTTCCCGAACGGGTCGACGCACCGTGCGCCGCCCTCGCGGGGACTGTAACACCAGCCCGGGTCCGGTTCAAGGCGTGGCCGGTACATCTCGCCACAGGATTAGGGCGTCTTCGACCGGATGGGTGTAGTACGCCTGCCGCAGGCCCGCCCGGACGAACCCGCCGTTCTCGTATAGGGCGATTGCCGCAGCATTCGAGGCCCGCACCTCGAGCGTGGCTTTGGGGGCGCCGATGGCCGCCGCCGCCGACAGGCTATGGGCCAGCAAGGCCCGGCCGATGCCCCGCCGCCGCCAGTCGGGGTGGACGGCGAAGTTATTGACGTGCGCTTCGTCGAAGATCCGCCAGAACGCGCAGTAGCCGATGATGCGCTCGTCGACCCTGACGACGAAGAGAAAGCAGCGAGCCGGGTCCGTCAGTTCGCGTTCGTAGTCGGCGCGGGTCCACGGCCGGTGAAAACACACCTCGTCAAGGGCCAGGAGCCCATCGAGGTCGCCGGCCGAGGTCAGCCGATCGAACGTCATCGGGCGCGTGCGGCCGCCGTACGGCGATCGCGGTCGATCTCGACATCGGGCCGTCGCACGTACTCCGGCATCAGCGCGTGGGGCGGCCTGGTGAGGCCCAACGCCGCCATCCGCCAGCCGATGCGCCCGACGAGTGTCGCGATCTGAGCGGGTGCGGCCAGCGCGACATGGCCGGCGTGACCGAGCACCACTCGCGCCGGCTCCCGGCACGCCGCCACGACTGGTGTCCCTGCGGGTACCAGACCCCGCCACATCGCGATGGTGGCCTCGGGGGTGGCGGCGGTGGGCGGGGCCAGTGCCTGAAGCGGCCACGCGTGGTCGGCGGCGGCGGCCCGCTGATACGCGGCGGCGAAGACCTCGCCGCGCGAGGCATCGAGCCAGGCGCCCGCGTGCGACAGGGTGCCGTCATGGTCGAGCGCCGCCCAGGCCAGCGCCGCTAACGACGGCACGCCCGCGGCCGGCCGGTCGAGCGCGAGCGCCAGTCCTTGAATGGCCGCCATGCCGATGCGCAGGCCGGTGAAGCCGCCGGGGCCGGTGGCCACCGCGAAGACGTCGATGGCCCCGGGCGCGAGGCCTGCCTCGGCCAGCAGCGCCGAAAAATCGGCCGGAAATCGTTCAGCGTGCGACAGGGCCGGGTGGCCGTGGCGCACCGCCACGACCGTGTCGTCGCGGAGGAGCGCCACGCTCCCCTCCTGGGTGGTTGTCTCGAGCGCCAGCAGCCACATGCGTGAGCCGCGTGCGCGGCTTCCCGACTATACTCGACGTTTCCGCGCACCGGCCCCGTCCGGGCGCGCGAGCCACTCGAGGTCGTGCCTGTCTCTCCCCCCTGATTCCGCGCCTCCGCTGCCCGTGCCCGGCGCCACTACGACGCCGGCGATGCGGCAGTATCTCGACGCCAAGCGCCAGTATCCGCTGGCGCTCGTATTCTTCCGGATGGGCGACTTCTACGAGCTCTTCTACGAGGACGCGCTCGTGGCCGCGCGCGCGTTGGACCTGACCCTGACCTCGCGCTCGAAAGATGCCGCAACGGGTGCGGCCATCCCGATGTGCGGCGTCCCGTTCCATGCCGGCGAGGGCTACATCAGTCGGCTCGTCAAGCTCGGCCATCGTGTGGCCATTTGTGAGCAGGTCGAAGATCCCAAGAAGGCCAAGGGCGTCGTGAAGCGCGAGGTAGTACGGGTGGTCACGCCCGGTACGCTGGCCGATGTGAGCCTCGACTCGCGCGACTCAGCGTTCCTCATGGCTGTGGCGGGGCTTGACTCGCCGCGTGGACCGAACGCCCACATCGGAGGCGCGTGGCTTGACCTCTCGACCGGAGAGTTCCAGACGGCCGAGTATCACGGCGCCGACGGGCATCAGACGCTCGACGACGACGTCTCGCTGCTGGCCCCGCGCGAGATCATCGCGCCGGCCGGGGTCGACGTCTGCGGCGACCTGCCCGCTGCGGCGGGCATCGCGGTCACGCCGGTAGACGGCTGGACGTTCGACCCGGCGCGCGCCGCCGCCACGCTCTGCGAGCAGCTGCGCGTGGCCGGTCTGCAGGGCTTCGGCCTTGACGCCCGTCCGTTGGCCGTGTCGGCCGCCGGCGCGCTCGTGCGCTACCTGCGCGAGACGCAGAAGGCCGATCTCGCGCACGTGCGGACCATTCGCCTGCGCGAGTCGGCCGGACGGCTCATCGTCGATCCGGTGACGATGCGGCACCTCGAGGTCGTCGAGGCCTCGCAGGGCGGCCGCCAGGGATCGCTGCTCGACGAACTCGACCGCACCGTCACACCCATGGGCGGCCGGATGCTGCGCGCGTGGCTGCTGTCGCCGCTTGTCACCCTGGAGCCGATCCGCGAACGGCTCGACGCGGTCGAGGAACTCGCCTTCCGCTCGGCCGATCGGGGCAAGGTGCGCGACACGCTCAAGGCGGTGCTGGATCTCGAGCGGCTCGTGTCCAAGGTGGCGCTGTCCACCGCCAGTCCGCGGGACCTGGTCGCGGTGGCCCGGTCGCTCGCGGCGGTGCCGCGCACTCGCCTGCTGCTCAGCGAGTGTCAGGCCCCCCTCATCACGCGGCTGGTCGCGGAACTCGATGACCTTGCCGAGATGCGGCAGGAGATCGACGGCACGCTGGCCGACGAGCCACCGGCCCTGGCTCGCGACGGCGGCGCCATTCGCGACGGCGTCGACGCCGAGCTCGACGAGCTGCGGCGCATCAGTCGCTCGGGCAAGCAGATCATCGCCGAGCTCGAGGCGGCCGAGCGAGCGCGCACCGGGATCGCGTCGCTCAAAGTGCGGTTCAACCGCGTGTTCGGGTACTACATCGAGATCTCGAAGTCGAACCTGCACGCGGTGCCCGACGACTACATCCGAAAGCAGACGATTGCCGGCGGCGAGCGCTTCGTCACGCCGGCGCTCAAGTCGCACGAAGAGAAGGTGCTTGGCGCCGACGAGCGCAGCACGGAACGTGAACTCGAGCTGGTCGAGGCGCTGCGCGCCCGAGTGTCCGCTGAATCGGCTCGCGTGCTCGGTACGGCCCGCGCCGTGGCGGCACTCGACGTGCTGGCCGGCCTGGCCGAGACGGCCGCGGTCGGTAATTTCACCAAGCCCTACGTGCACGACGGCGACGAGCTCGTGGCATCCGACGTGCGCCACCCGGTCGTCGAGCGGCTCGCCGGAGGCGCCTTCGTGCCCAACGACGTGACCCTCAACGGGACCACGCAGCAACTCGTGGTGCTCACCGGCCCGAACATGGGCGGCAAGTCCACGTACCTGCGGCAGGTGGCGCTGCTGTCGCTCATGGCGCAAGCCGGCTCGTTCGTGCCGGCGCGCGAGGCGAAACTCGGCCTGGTCGATCGCATCTACGCAAGGGTCGGCGCCTCGGACAACATCGCGCGCGGACAGTCGACCTTCATGGTCGAGATGCAGGAGACGGCGCACATCCTGAACGGCGCCACCTCGAAGAGCCTGGTCGTGCTCGACGAAGTAGGCCGCGGCACGGCGACGTTCGACGGCCTGAGCATCGCGTGGGCGGTAGCCGAACATCTGGCCACCAACACGCGCGCGCGGCCCAAGACGCTCTTTGCCACCCATTACCACGAGCTCACGGACCTGGCCGACGGCGTGCCCGGAGTGGTGAACGCGCACGTGGCCGTGCAGGAGTGGAAGGACGACATCGTCTTCCTGCACAAGATCCTGCCGGGGCGCTCCGACCGCAGCTACGGCATCCACGTCGCGCGTCTGGCGGGACTGCCACCGCCGGTCCTGGCGCGCGCGAAAGAGATTCTGGTGGCGCTCGAGCGCGACGAGCTGTCGCGGGGCGGCCGGCCAGCCATCAGCGGCACACCCGCCGTGCCGCAGCAGCAGCTCGGGCTCTTTCAGGCCCCGTTCATCGACGACGCGCTGCGCGACAAGCTGCGTGCCGTCGACCTCGATCAGACCACGCCGCTCGAGGCGCTCCGCCTTCTGGCGGCCTTCAAGCGCGAAGCGGAAGGCTAGCCCAGCCGTTCGCGCCGTGTCGGAGTCTAGCCGCTATCCGCTAGAACCTAGCCGCTGGCGTCAGCCCTTGAGCTTGTCAAGCTCCGTGCGCGCCTCGGAGGCAAACGGCGACTCGGCATGCTTCTCGACGATCTCGGTGAGCGTCTTGCGCGCCTCGTCGACCTTGCCCGCTGAACGGTACGCCCGCGCCAGTTCCATCAGCACGCCGTCGACCGGCAGCTTGCCGGTGGTCTGCGCGCTCAGCGTCTTCAGGCTCTCGATCGCCGGTTCGAACTGGCCGGCGCGAATCTGCGCCTGGGCCTTGCCCATGGCCGCCCCACTGGCGACCACATCGGTACCGGCGGCCAGCGCTTCGTAGTGGGTGCGCGCTTCATCGAAACGCCCGAGCGCCACGAGCGCCGAGGCGGCGTTGAGGCGCGCCAGGCGGCCGGGCGTGCTGGCCGGACTCGACTCGGCCGCCGCCAGGAATTTGGGCAGCGCGGCCTCGAGCTTGGCCTTCTCGGTGGGATAGGTGCCGGGCATCTGCGTGGGCGCGGCGGGGGAACCGGCATCACCAGGAATCGGTGCCTGCACCGGCGCCTCGGAGACCACCATGGCCTCGGCCAGCAGGCCCGACACCGTCGTGTCCTTGCCCCGCTGCCACGTGACGAAGCCGCCGATGGCAACCAGCACGACGAGCACCCCGCCGCCAATCGCCAGCAGTTGCGAGCGGTGCTGGTTAGCGACCAGGAGCGCGCTGGCGACTTCGTTTTCCTTCAGATGCTCTTTTTCGGAATGCTTCATACCGCCCTGAAGTTTATCAGAGAAGGCCCGCGTCGGCCGTGACGTCGTAGCGGAACGCTTCCCAGCGGGGTCCGCAGTGCTGTTCCTGGCGCACTCGAAGCAGCCGTACCCCAGCGGCCGCAAGCAACGCCTCGACGTCCTCTCGACGCACGGCGTGCATCTCCATGACAGGTTCGAATGCCTGGGCGAGCGCCGCCCGGGCGGTAGCGGGCGCGCTGCTGACGGTGTTCAGCCGCACGGTCGGCGAGTCTACCCAGGCGAACCAGGCCACGCCCTCGTGCACGACGTCGAGCTCCAGGGTTCGGGCGGCCGGATCGGCTGGGAGTGCCGCCGAGAAGTGCAAGGACACCGACCGCCCGGGCCCAAGCGGCAGTGGCACCGCCACGCGCCGGTCGTCGGCGACCACCACGGCCCCGTCGGCCGCGAGCCAGTGATTGCCGAGATTCAGCGGCACGCCCGCCGGCCACGTCTGGTCGCTGGTGTTCGTGACCTGCACGTCAACATCGATGGCGGTACTCGTGACCACGTGACTCGTCACGGCGATGGCCGCCCGGTACGCGACATGCGGCAGCGCGCCCGTTGGCAGGGCGGGTGCGTCGAGCGCTCGGCTCGGCACGTCAAACGACAGGACCCCGCCGGGCGCCAGCACGCGGGCCAGTTCGCTGATGTAGCGGCGCGAGTACTCGGGCGCGATGTGCTGCAGCACGCGGCTCGAGTACACGAGATCGACCGATCGGTCGGGAATGGCGTCGAATGGCGGCGCCGCCTGCACGCGGTACTCGACGCGCGCGCCGTACCGGTTGAAGACGCGCGCCTGGTCGATCATCGACGGCGCCACGTCGAGGCCGAGCGCGTGGTCGGCGTGCGCGGCAAGCGCCTGCGTGAGCCGGCCCAGACCGCAGCCGAAGTCGAGCGCGCACCGGCGCTGAGCCGGCACGCCGAGCGCCCGCGCGTCAGCTATCACTGCGCTGATTTCGGCGACGCCCGTCGCGAAGAACTCGTCCGCCGTCCAGCGGCCGCCCTTGCGCGCCGGGTCGGTGAGGATGGCCCACATGGGGTCGTGGCGCCCGAAGGCGTCCCAATGGCGCTGCAGGTCTGTGAGGTTCATGAGGACGGCCATATTGTGGACTGGAACGGGCGTAAGATGGCGGCGGCCGCGCCGTGGCCGGCCGTCTGGAGAGCCCATGACCCATTGTCGCCGCCGCTCGCTGTCAGGTGCGATCGTCGCGTGCGCGCTCGTCTGGACGGGGAGCGCCCCGCGCGCCCAGACGGCTCCGGCTCGGGCTCCGGCCGCGCAGGTCGCGCCCGCCGTCACGCTCGACCGCGGCGCCCAGGCCGAATTCCTGCGCACCGCCAAGGTGATTCGCAGCCGTCAGCTGAGCAGCGGCGTGACGAGCCCCTATCGCCTTACGCTCGACGCCAACGGCGTGGTGCACGACGCGGCGTTCCAGTCCATCAACGAACGGCGCACGCAGGCCGACTTCGGCGCCAGGGGGATAGAGGTCAACTTCACCGACTCCCATCACTTCAACCTGGCGGCCTTCACCATTGCCGGACTGGTCGGGCTCGACGGCATGATGCCGGTGACCGTGCACCGGACCTGGGACGGCCACGAGGGCACCATCACCTGGTGGATCGACAACGCTTTCGACGAGCGCACACGGTTGAAGGACAAGCGCCAGCCGCCAAACGCTTTGGCGTGGAGCCATCAGATGCACAAGATGCGGGTCTTCGCGGCCCTCGTCGGCGACTCGGATCGCAACCTCGGTAACGTGCTCATCACCGAGGACTGGAAGCTGTGGATGATCGACTTCACGCGCGCGTTCCGTTTGTGGCCGGAGCTGAAGTACCCGGCTGATCTGTCGCAGATCGACCGCGCGCTGCTGGCGCGGTTGCGGGCGCTCGACGCGAACCAGGTGCGCGCGGCCACGGCGCACTGCGTGAGTCCATTCGAAGCGACGGCCATGATGAAGCGCCGCGACGCCCTCGTGACCCACTTCGATCAACTGGTGAAGGAAAAAGGCGGTGGGGCCGTCCTCTACGGCGCGGAGCCATCGCCGCCCGGAGAACTCGATGACCCTGTCGGCAGGTGAGCGTTTCGGCGCGTACGAGATCCTCGGCGTGATTGGCGCCGGCGGGATGGGCGTGGTGTATCGCGCCCACGACACGCGCCTGACGCGCGAGGTGGCGCTGAAGCTGCTGCCCGACATCGCCGACGGCGACGTGCGGGCGCGCGCCATGCTGCTGCACGAGGCGCGTGCCGCCGCCGCCCTCAACCATCCCAGCATCTGCACTATTCACGAGGTGGGCGATGCGACCGGCGTGCCCTACATCGCGATGGAGCTCATCGCCGGCGAGACACTGCAGGCGATCCTGCGGCGGCGTCCGATGTCGCCCGAGCGGGTGTGCCGACTCGGCCATCAGCTGGCCGATGCGCTCGAGCACGCCCACGCCCACGGCATCATCCATCGCGACTTCAAGACCGCCAACGTGATGATCACGCCCGATGGCCGGCCCAAGGTGCTCGACTTCGGGATCGCGTCGCAACTGCGGGCGCCCGACGATCCCACCCGCACGGGAACGCTGGCCGATCTGCATGGCCGCGCTGCGGGCACGCTGGCGTACATGGCGCCCGAAGTGCTGCAAGGCCATGGCGCCACCGCGCGTAGCGACATCTGGGCGCTCGGTGTGGTGCTGCACGAGATGACGTCTGGCCGTTCGCCGTTCGAGCGGAAGACCGATTCAGATCTCGCCGCCGCGATTCTCCGCGATGCGCCCGCAACTCTGCCGTCAGGCACTCCGCCGGCACTCGCGCGCATCATCGAGCGGTGCCTCGCGAAAGAGCCCGACCAACGGCCGGCGCGGGCAGGAGAGGTGGGCCTGGCGCTCGACGTGGCGAGTCCGCCATCGACCGCACTCGGTATCGCCGCTCGGACCTGGCAACGGCCCGCGGTGATCGTGCTCGCCGCGGTCGTCGTCGCGGCCGGCGTGTTCGCCGTGCTCCGCGTGCGCAGCGCAGATCCGGCCCCGAGCGCATCGACGGCTCGGCTCGCCAATCCGGTGCAGGTGACCACGGACGTGGGCGTCGAGCAATTCGCGGCATGGTCGCCCGATGGCCGCACGCTTGCCTACTCGGACAGGCATGACAGGTTTCTGAGCTCCGACGTCTGGGTCACCCAGGTGGGTGGGGGCGCGCCGATCAATCGCACCGCCGACTATGCGGGCCTCGACGAGTATCCCTCGTGGTCGCCGGATGGCACGCAGATTGCGTTCTATTCCGGTCGCGATGGGGGCGGCTGCTACGTGATGCCGGCGCTGTCGGGCCCGGCGCGCAAGGTGGCCACGACGGGCTCGCTCGACCGGAACCAGCCGCAATGGTCGACGGATGGCCGAACCCTGAGCTGCGTGGGCAGCACCGGAGATGGCACTACCGGCGCCGAGGTGTTCATCGACGTCGTGTCACTCGACAACGGCGTGTCGCAACGACACCTGGCGCTGCCGGGGGCCGGACGAAGGATGTTCGTCACCAGGTCGCGGGACGCGGAGATGTACGCCCTGGTGTCGGGGTTCAACCTCAATGCGGACGTCACCCAGTTGTGGGTGCTCCACGCTCCCTCGAACCGGTCGATTGCGGCGACCGACGGCCGGACCAGAGTGCTGAGCCCGAGCTGGTCGCCTGATGGCCGGTGGCTCTACTACCTGTCGAATGCCGGTGGCAGCATGGATCTGTGGCGGCAAGGCATCGGTGGCGAGGGCGCGTTGATGGGGCCGCCGCAGCCGGTGTCCTCGGGCGTCGGCATGCGCAGCGTCGCGATCTCGCACGACGGCGCGCGGGTGGTCTACTCGCAGGGCCGCCGGCTATCGAACGTGTGGCGCGTGCCCCTGCTGCCGGCACGGCCGGCGACCTGGGCGGACGCGACCCAGCTCACGTTCGACCAGGCCTACATCGAGTATGTCGACGTCTCTCGCGACGGCACTCGGCTGGCGGTCAGTTCAGACCGAAGTGGCAATCAGGATCTGTGGGCCCTGCCGGCCTCCGGGGGCGAGATGCAGCGGCTCACGACGGATGCCACGCCTGAATGGGCGCCGCAGTGGTCGCCCGATCAATCGACGTTGGCGTTCTACGCGTATCGCAGCGGCGAGCGGCAGGTCTATACGATGCCCGCCACCGGAGGCCCGTGGCGGCAGATCACGGACGGCCCGGGGAGCCTTGCCCCGTCGTGGTCGTGGGACGGGTCGAAGGTGGCCTGCTACGGAGGGAACGGAGGAATCCTGATCTCGCATGCCGACGGCCGGCCGGCGCACGTGATGAGCAACGCGCGGGCTTCTGCTCCTGCGTTTTCGCCGATTGACGATCGCCTCCTGTATGGTGGTGACTCTGGCGCTGGACCCGCTCGGCTGCCCAGCGTGGAAAGTATCTGGGTTGTTCCGGTGTCCGAAGCCACACCGCCAGTGAAGATCTTCGACGAAGGCGGTGCATTCGCACGATGGATGCCCGATGGGAAGTCCATCTTGACGATCGTCAAGAGAGACGGAGCGAGTGTAGTGGTCTCGATTGCCGACGATGGCACCCACGAGCGCAGGCTGACGAACTTGTCTGGCCGCAGAGGCGCCCTTTGGGGAAGTATTGCTACTGACGGCAGGTTTCTATATTTCATCTGGTCCGAAGACGTCGGCGACCTGTGGGTCATGGACCTCGTGCAGGCCGGCCGCCCCTAGCTGGGATGCTCGCGACGTCCTCGACGCTGGCCACCCTGAAGTCAGCGCCCCTTGTCAGGAAGCACAAACACGAACAGGCCGTTGCCCTGACTCGGATTCTTGACCTCGTGCAATAACGCGTTCGGCACCTTCATCGCCCAGCTGGTGCCCGTCTGCGGAGGGCCAGTGCCAATGGCCACGTACTGGCGGCCGCCGACCGCGTAGGTGACCGGAAACCCGTTGGCCATCGTGGGCAGACGCGTCTCCCACAAGGGCGCACCGGTCGTCGCGTCGTAGGCAAAGGCAAAGCGGTCCCAGGCACCGACAAACACCAGGCCACCGCCCGTGGTGAGCGTGGCGGTGTTGTACGGGGCACGCCGCCGCTGTCGCCACAGGGTGCGCCCCGACGCGATGTCCATCGCCTGCAACTCGCCCATCTGCCCCGGGCTTTGGGGGTGAAACGTGTACTCGCTCACGCGGACCGAGCCCACACCACCGCCGCCCTCGCGACGGTCCATCGCATCGAAGGTCGCGCGTTCGCAGTTCAGGTTGAGTGGCACATACAGCGCCTTCGTGCCGGGATGATAGGCCATGGCCCGCAGGCTCTTCAGACCGCCGGTGCTGGGGCAGAAACTAATGGGCACGCCGATGCGCTGGATCATGTGTGGGCGATAGGTCACGCGACCCGTGCGCGGTTCGATGTCGACCAGCGTCTGATACCCGGTGTCGGTCGCCTTCACGAAGGCGCCCGTCGTCCGGTCCAGCTCCCACAAAATGCCGAGCTTTCCCATCGTGAAAAGCGAGCGCCGGCCATCGTGATCGATCAGGATGCGCTCGAACGCCTCGTCCATGTCGTACGACTCGCCGGGCAGGTGCTGGAAATACCACTTGATCGTGCCTGTGGCCGGGTCGAGCGAGAGCGTCGAGTTCGTGTAGAGCGCGTCGCCATCGGTGCCGCGTGCGGCCTGCGCCCAGGGCTTGGCCTGGGCGGTGCCCCAGTAGATCGACTTGGTCGCCGGGTCGTAGGTGCCGGGCATCCACGCATCGCCCCCGGCGCGGAACGTCACGGGCAGGTCCCCCCAGGTGTCGCCGCCGGGCTGCCCGGGTCGCGCAATCGTGGACGTCTTCCACAGCAGCCGGCCGGTCCGCCCGTCAACCCCTGCGATGTAGCACGTCTCGTCGTCGAACTTGGAACACCCCGTCAAGCCGCCGACCACCACGCCGTCGGCGACCACCGGACCACTCGTGAACGAGAATCCGGCGTTCGTGTCGCCGCCGACGTTGGTGTCCCAGCGGACAGCGCCGGTACGCACGTCGAGGGCGACCAGATGCGCATCGGCCGAGGCCAGAACGACCACGTCGTGCAGGATGGCCAGGCTGCGGGTTTGCGCCGACAGACGCCGGCGCTCGTCCATCGGACGGCGGTATTCCCACAGCAACTGACCGTTGCGTGCGTCGAGGGCATCGACGACGTTGCCGGGATTGGCCAGATACATGATCCCGTCGTGCACGAGCGGCGTGGTCTGCGAGGCGCCCGGCTCCAGGGCCCACGACCACGCCAGCTGCAACGACCCCACATTGGCAGGCGTGATCTGATCGAGGGGGCTGTAGCCCCAGCCGTCGAGCGTGCGGCGCCAGTTCAGCCAGTCTGCAGGATCGGGGTTCGCGAGCATCGCATTGTTCACGTCGGTCAGCGCGGGCACGGGGCCAGCCGAGACGACCTCGGCTCGGGCAGCGACCGCGTCCGCGGCAGGCGCAGAGCTCAGGCCGCCCCCTGGCGGTCCGGCCACGGCCCTGGCAGCGCCAGAGAGGGCCCGCAGATACCGCGCAACGTCCAGCACCTCGGCGTCTGCGATGTCACGAGCCGACATCGCAAACATCTGAGAGCCTCCCGCGCGCACGATCGCAAGCAGGTCGCGGTCGGACTGAGCGAATGGCACGAGCGCCGGACCGAGCGACCCCAGCGCGTCGCCGCCGTGGCAACTGGCGCAGACGCGGCTATACGCCGCTTCTCCTGCGGCCGCGGGATCCTGTTCGGCGCGCGCCCCGACGCCCACGGCGGCAGCGGTGGCCAAGGCCGTGGCCGCGACGATCGCGGCGAAGGCTGCAGTCAGCGGTTGCGCACGTCTCACGCTACGGCCTCAGAAGGTCGCAATCGGGTTGATCGGAAACCCCGTGCCGCCGAGCACCGGAACCGGCGCCACGGTAAGCAGGAACTCCCAACGGCGCTGGCGCGCGGCTTCCTTGGCCACGGCCTCGAGGTCCATCACGTCAACCAGCGGGAGCCCCATCGCCACGATGGCGACCTGGTGAATGGGACGGGGGCTGTCCGCGATGCCTGACGGCTGCACGTCGTTGACCGCGTCGTTGCCCAGCAGGGCGACGCCCCGCTGCTTCAGCCACGGCAGCACGGAGGCATGAAATCCCGCCGAGTTCGCCGCCACGTTCCAGGCGCCTTCTTTCGCGCGCCGTGCCCATCGGCCCGTGCGCAGGAACAGCGCGTCGCCGCTGCCGATCTTGACGCCGGCAAACGTCTCCCAGGCTTCGAGGTCGGACGGATAGATCGGCGTGCCGGGCTCGAGATACGCCACCTTCCGCAGCAGCGGGATATCGACCAGAATGCCGCGCGTCATGTAGCCGTCTTTCTGGTTCTCGACGCCGTTCTCGACGCATCCCGGGCCCTGCGTGATGTTGGACTTCGCGAACCCGTTGAAGATCTTGCCCTCGAACGAGTAGTGACAGAGGGCGTCGAGGTGCGTGATGACCGAGCCGTGGTACCAGATGGTGTAGAGGTCCATGGCGTGCCCGGCCGCGTCGAGCGTCATCTGCTGCCCGAGCGGCCGCGGGCTGTCGGGCGCCGGATCCTTCTCAATTGTATGGGCCAGCGACACGGAGATGCCGTCGCGCACCAGCTTGACGGCGGCCTTGCGCTTCTCCGGCGTGATCAGGTTGAGGGTGCCGCGCTGGTCGTCCTTGCCCCACCGGCCCCAATTCGACAACTCTGTCATCCAGCGGTCCACCTGCTCGCGCGTGACACCGGACTGCTGGGCGGACGTTCCGGAGGTCATGCCGACGATGGCCACGATGGCTGCTGCACACGCAATCGTTCTCATTCAAGTCTCCTTGGAGCGACGGCCGTTATGAGCCATCGTCGAGCGCGAAAGCCACGAGCGCGTTGTCAGCGCCGGCGCCGGTGGCAATGACGATGAACTGACGGCCGGCACGCGTGCGATACGTCATGGGTGTGGCGGCGTTGGCAAACGGCAGCGGCCCGCGCCACACCTCGCGGCCCGTGCGCGCGTCGAAGGCATAGAGGTATTTGTCGCCGCCGCCCATGAACACCAGGCCGCTGGCCGTCACGATCGCGCCGCCCTTGGTGTCCGAGCCCAGCCGGTCGGGCAGGGCGACGCCCTTGAGCAACGTGTGGTTGCGGACCGAGGGACTGCCCTCTCCCACCGGCTTCTGCCAGGCGATCTCGCCCCGATTCAGGTCAATGGCGGTGAGGGTCGCGTACGGCGGCTTGGTGATCGGCAACCCAGCCAACCCACTGCGGCCTTGCCCGGCCGAGCCGAACTGGTTCGAGTAGTCCACGTCGACAAACGGATCGGACTGGTCGTTGGCGCCCACTCTGGCGACGGTGGGCGTCAGCCCGGCGCGGACGAACAGGAACCCCGACGCGGGATCGAACGCGGCGCCGCCCCAGTTCGCCCCGCCACTCATGCCCGGCCGCATCAAGGTGCCGCGCAGTGACGGCGGCGTGAATAGCGGTCCGGTGCGGTACTTCTGCATCTCATCCAACGCCAGTGTCTTGATCGCGGGCGTCAGGTCATTGGCATCGTCGGGGCCCACGCCTTGCGGCGCGAACGCCGGCGGCCTGGTCGGAATGGGCTGCGTGGCGTAGGGCTGTTCCCCCGGCACGTCGGAATCGGTTGCGACCGGTCGCTCCACAATCGGCCAGATCGGCACGCCGGTCACGCGATCGAAGACGTAGGCAAAGCCCTGCTTGGTCACTTGCACCACGGCGTCGATGCGGGTCCCCTTGACGTCGATCGTGACGAGGTTGGGCGCCGACGGATTGTCGTAGTCCCACAGGCCGTGATGCACCGTCTGAAAGTGCCATCTCCGGCGCCCGGTCGCGGCGTCGACGCACACCAGCGACTCCGCAAGCAAGTTCGCGCCAGGACGGCGGCCGCCGTAGAGGTCGCTGCTCGGCGTGCTCGTCGGCAGATACAGCAGCCCCCGCTCCGGGTCGAGCGTCATCGGCGCCCACACATTGGCGTGGCCGGTGACACGCCACGACTCGTTGCCCCAGGTATCGGCGCCAAAGGCCTCGGGCGACTGCGGAATGATGTTGAAAACCCAGACGCGCTTGCCGGTGCGCGCGTCGAACGCCTGCACGATACCCGGAGGGTCGTTCTTCAGCTGATAGCGATCGGGCACGGCGTGCGCCACGATCACCAGGTTCCGGTACACGACCGGGGGCGAGCCCTGGGTGACGTGGCGGGGGTCGACGGCGGCGCGCGGGAAACCCGTCGTGAGCGACACGGAGCCGTCGGTGCCAAACGAACGCACCGGCTTCCCCGTGGCGGCGTCGAGGCTGAAGAGGCGCGTGCGACTGTTCAAGAACACGCGAAGCGTCCGACCGTCGCGCCACACGGCCGCGCCCCGGTGCTTGAACCCCGTCGTGGGAATCTGGCCAAGCTTGTAGGCTTCGCCGTCGAAGCGCCACAGCTCCTTGCCGCTCTCCGCGTCGAGCGCCGCGACGTTGTTGTAGGGAGTCGTCACGTAGAGCACGCCGTCAATCATCAGCGGCGTGGTCTCGAAGGCGCCCGGCACGGTCTGGTAGTCGTCGCGCGGCCCTTCGCCGTGCTGCCACTGCCACACGGCGCGCAGGCGCTGCACGTTGCCCGGCCCGACATCGGTCAGCGGCGAGAACTTGGAGTTGCCGGCGTCGCCCCCGACCGATCGCCACTCCACCTGGCGGGACGCTCCACCTTGCGCGGCAAGCACGGCGCCCGAGGCCAGGCACGCCAGCCCCCAGAGGCGTAGTCTCATGGCGCCCTCCTCGGTGTCCCCCGCAACGACGTGAGATAGGCGACCACGGCCGTCACCTCGTCATCCGAGATCGTTCGTTCCGACTGTGGCGGCATGTCGCCACGACCGTCCCTGACGATGCCACGGAGGTCCTCGACGCTGCGGTCGAACGGCACGAGGCGCGGTGCGGCGTCGCCACGTCCCTCGGCTCCGTGGCAGACCTTGCAGACACGGTTGTACGCAATCTGACCCACCGGCGTGTTCTGCGTGAGACGCGCCGCGCTTATTCCTGTCACGAGCGTCACCACGGCGCTGGTCGTCGCAATCGCGAGCATAAGAGGCGGCGTCGCCATCGGCGGCCTGATTGTAGTGCGTGAGGCGCCCCATGCGGCAATGCGGGCGCTTGGATCCATACATCTTTACCAACGCCGCCTTGGTGGGAGCTGCGCCAGTCGCAAAAGCTCGAAACCCTCGGCCGTCTCGCCGGCGGCATCGCGCACGATGTCAACAACCTGCTTACCGTGATCAACGGCCGCGCCGACCTGCTGATCGAACAGCTATCAGGCGATGGCGCAACTCGGCGCAGACCCGTCGACCCCGTCTGGCCGTGATCTTCATCAGCGGCTACGCCCCCGACTCGGTCCGTCTCGACGGCGCCACCACCCCGGCCATGTGCTTGGCAAAGCCCTTCTCGGCGTCGATGCTTGGCGCGAAGATCCGCGAGGCGCTCGAGCTGACGCGCGCCAGCCTCGTCACGCAACACCACCCCAATCGCCTGACGGTCGAGGGCTGGTCCTGACGTACCATTGCCGCCCATGGATCTCCTTCAGACGAGGCACACCGGAGCCGTCGCGCTGCTGTGCGTGTGCAGCGCGGCCTGCGGGCCCTCCGTGCCTCCTGCGGATCTGCTGCTTCGACACGGAAAAATCGTGACCGTCGACCAGTCCAGGCCCCAGGCGAGTGCGCTCGCGGTCCGTGGCGATCGCATCGTCGCCCTGGGCAGCGACCGTGATCTCGAACCCTACATCGGGCCGCAGACACAGGTGATCGATCTGGAGGGGCGTCTCGCGGTGCCGGGGTTCATCGAAGGACACGGGCATCTGATGTGGCTCGGCGACTCGAAGGCCCAACTGAATCTGAGCACAGCGGAGAGCTGGGACGACGTGGTCGCGCGGGTGGCGGAGGCTGCCCGGAAGGCGCCCCCGGGCGAATGGATCCGAGGCATGGGCTGGCATCAAGCCAAGTGGACACGGGCGCCGAAGGACACCGTGAAGGGCTTTCCGCTGCACGACACCCTGAGCGCCGTGTCGAAGGACCACCCGGTGATCCTCGAGCATGCCAGCGGTCACGGCGCCTTCGTGAACGCCGCGGCGATGGCGCAGAAGGGCGTGACCGCCGGCTCAAAGGATCCTCCCGGCGGCGAGATCGTGCGGGATGCGGCCGGTCGTCCCACCGGCATGTTCCTGGAGAACGCGCAGAGCCTGGTCGATCCCGAGCCGCGTCCGGCCAACGCCGGCTTGCTCGAACTCATCACGCAATTTCCTGGCGGCGAGGCACAGACGCGGCGCCGTGCGCTGCTTGCCGCCGAGGACGCGCTCTCAAAGGGCGTCACGAGCTTCCACGACGCCGGTGCGTCGTTTGAGACGATCGACGTGCTCCGCAAGATGGTCGAGGCCGGCGAGATGCCCTTGCGCCTCTACGTGATGATCGCCGAGCCGAACGACGCCCTCAGCACGCGTCTTGCCGAGTACAAGATCGTGGGCGCGGGCAACCACCACCTGACGGTCCGCGCCATCAAGCGTGTGATGGACGGGGCGCTCGGCTCGCGGGGCGCCTGGCTGCTCGAGCCCTACGCGGATCTGCCGTCGTCGAGCGGTCTCAACACCGAAACCGCGGCGACCATCGCCCGCACCGCGAGCCTCGCCGCCGAGCACGGCTTCCAGCTCTGCGTGCACGCCATCGGCGACCGCGCCAACCGCGAGGTGCTGGATCTGTTCGAGCAGGCGTTTCCCACCTCGGATCGGCTGCGCGAGGCACGGTGGCGCATCGAACACGCCCAGCACATCGACCCGCACGACATCCCGCGGTTCGCCCGCCTCGGGGTGATCGCCTCGATGCAAGGCGTGCACCCCTCGTCGGACGCGCCCTTCGTGGTCGACCGCCTGGGGGACACGCGTGCCCGCACCGGCGCGTATGCGTGGCGCAGCCTGATCGACGCGGGAGCGTTCGTGACCAACGGCACCGACACGCCCGTCGAGGACATCGACCCGTTGCGCACCTTCTACGGATCGGTGACGCGACAGCCGGCTGCCGGACCCGCCTTCTTCCCCGAGCAGCGGATGACTCGCGAGGAGGCGCTACGCGCCTACACCTTGAACAACGCCTACGCCGCCTTCGAGGACGACCTCAAGGGGTCCCTGGCGCCTGGCAAGTTTGCGGACGTGACCGTGCTGTCGCGCGACATCATGACCATCCCCGCGCCAGAGATCCTCAACACGCGCGTGGACTACACGATCGTCGGCGGGAAGGTGCTCTACACTGCCCCGCCCGCGTCGGATGCGACGCGCAAGTAGACCGGAGTCGAGGTCACTTCGCCGGCAGCCTGGCCATCAACTCCTCCAGCCAGTTGAGGACGACGACCATCGTTGGCGCCTGCGCGGAGGCCGCGTTCTTGATCATCAGGAACCGCTGGCCGTCCGGGGAGACGTCGTAGGTGCGAGCGGCCACGCCGACGAAATACCGCGTCACGAACAGCGTCGTCGCGGTGCCGGCGCTGAAGGTTGGCGTCGTCTGGACCGGGACGCGGGTCATCGCCCCGGCACTATCGAGATAGAACAGCTCAGTGCCGTTCCGCGCCCACAGCGGATGGGTGCCGCCGCTCGTGGAGACCATCCAGTTGCCGGCGTCGACATTCGGGAACGGCCGCACGTAGATCTCGTTGCGACGCGACGCGTTCGACTGAAACGCCAGCCAGCGCCCGTCGGGCGAGAGCTCGCCGTTCTGCTCATTGAACGGCGTCGCCAGCAGGGGCTCGGTCTGGCGGGGCGGGGTCCTGGGCGAGGGCGTAGGGCTTGTCCCCAGCGACGTCGAAGGGCCTGCCCCGCGCGGAGTCGAGGGGTCCAGGCGAAGCACCCGCAGATCGTAGCCCGTCGTGGGCACGATTTCCCGGACGATCAGCTGCGTGCCATCGGGCGAGATCGACATCGGCGCCTGGCCGTTGGGACTCGTGGTCAGGCGCTCGGCGGTCCCGGTGTTGTTCGCCGCTTGCCAGAAGAGATTGGCGATACCCGCGCGCGCCGACGCGAAGATCACACGCCGGCTGTCCGGCGTCCACACCGGGATCACATCGGTGGCGGGCGCATCGGTCAGCCGGGTCAGCGTCTGCCGCGCGAGATCCCAGATCCAGATATCCCCCAGCTCGTCGCGAATGTCGAGGGCCACCCGCGTGCCGTCCGGCGAGAGGCGCGGCACGGTGTAGGCGCGCGGCGGCGCGGCCGCAATGGGCTCCTCGCGGCCGTCCCGCGTGACCCACATCAGCGAGCGCGTGTCTGTCGCCCCTCCGGGGACATACACGAGCGCGCCCGTCCGCGACACGCTGAACTCGGCGGCCCCGTTTCCCGACGTCCTCACCGCCTCGACCACGGGCACCGGGTCGCTCCCCACGGCGAGGGTGTCCGGATCGACGCGCACGGCGCGCAGCGTGCCCGCGACCGCGTAGACCAGATAGCCGGCCTGGCCTGAGCCTGCCGAAGGCGCAACGTATTCGGCCTGGCTGCCCCCGCGCACCAGCGTCGTGGTCTGGCCGGTCGTGAGATCCCGCACGGCGACCTGCGCGTTCTGGATCTCGCCGCTCGACGGGGTGACGGTGAACAGCACGGCCCGCCCGCTGGGCAGGAGAGACGGGAACAGATGATCCGCGTCGCCCTGCGCGGCATCGGGCGTCGTCAGCACGGTCGGCGTTCCGCCCGCGGCGGCGACGCGGAGCAGGCCGGTGGCGAGATCGGTCGCGAAGACGATCGTGTCGTCCGGTCCCCAACTGGCGCCGCGCGGCGCGCCCACGATGGGGCACAGCGTGTCGGGCGGCCCCCCCGTGATCGCCACTTTCCGGAGTTCTGTTTCTGTGAAGTACCCGACCCAGCGGCCGTCGGGCGACAGGAACGGGCTGCGCGCGCCGGTGATGCCGGGCAGCGGCACCGCGTCGAGCGCATCGATCGCTCGCACCATCAACTGCCCCCCGCCCGCCACATAGACGAGGTGCGTCCCATCGGCGGACAGGACAAGGTTGCGGTCGGTGGCGGTAATGGCGAGCGCCTGCGCGGCCGTCGGGGCGACGGCGAAGCGCATCGGCTGCAGCGGCACGAGGGTGGGACGCATCAGCGTCCAGGTGGCGAGCGCGGTGACCGCGGCGACAACGAGGAGCGCCGCGCTCGTCATGGTGATGGTGCGTCGTGCGCGGGGGACGGGCCTGACGGCGTCGTCTGCGACGCGACCGGGAACGGCCGCGAGGACCGCAGACTTCTCCAGCACGAACAGCGCGGTCGAGATGTCGGCGACACGACGCCGGGGATCTTTCACGAGGCAACTCTGCAGCAGCGCGCGGATCGGCAGCGGTACGTCGGATGGCAGGGCCTCCCACTGCGGTTCGAGGCGCACCACGGCCCCGAGGACGTCGGCCATGTCCTCACCGTCGAACGGCCGCCGGCCGGCCAGCATCTCGAAGAGGACGACACCAAATGCCCAGATGTCCGCGCGCTTGTCCACAGGCCGCGCCTTCGCCTGCTCGGGTGACATGTACGCGGCGGTTCCGAGAATCATTCCGGCGCCGGTCATCTGCGCGGGTGAGGTGATCGTCGGGGACTGCGATATCCCGGCCGGATCCTGGAGCCCGGAGCCTGGCGCCTCTGTGGTTTTCGCGAGGCCGAAGTCCAGCACCTTCACCGTGCCGTCCGCGCGCACCTTGATGTTGGCGGGCTTCAGATCGCGGTGGACGATCCCCTGCTCGTGCGCGGCTTCCAGCGCATCCGCGATCTGCTTCGCGATCGGCAGCGCTTCGTCGAGCGGCATTCCCGCCTGCCGCGCCGAAGCGCCCGGAGCGTAGAGGCGGGCGATCCGTTGCGACAGATCTTCGCCCTCGACAAGTTCCATCACGAGTGCGGTGATGCCCGCGTGCCCTGAGCCTGCCGACGGGCTCTTCTCCAGCCCGTAGATGGCGGCGATGTTCGGGTGATTCAACGAGGCGAGCGTCTTGGCTTCGCGCGTGAAGCGCGCCAGCCGCTCTGCATCGTGCGCGAACGCCTCGGGGAGGACCTTGATGGCCACG
>JANMDX010000191.1:0-1503 GCA_031376505.1 Acidobacteriota bacterium | reverse complement strand
GGGCGGCATTCCAGAGCGGGTCGTGCGTGCGCGCCGCGTCGAAGTCGTCGAGCGTGTAGACGTGCTCGCGCGGGTCGTCTGCATGACGGGCCAACGTGGCTTGGGCCCACGCTGGCAGCGAGCTGAACTGGTCGTAGTCGGGTCGGTGGGCGCACATGTTGAGGCCGACCTCGCGCCAGGTGATGAGCTGATCCAGAAAACCCTCGGCGGCGGGGGACACGCCCCACCAGCCCTCGCGCCCGCCGCGTCCCGACGACGGTAGATCGCCCAGCCAGCCCTGGCCGCGCATGACGCGGTGAAACACCTCGTGCGCCGAGATGTGGCCGAAGTGCAGATACGGCGAGAGGCCGCTCACCACGTTGACCATGGGGTCGTTCCGGTCGGCGTATCGGGGCAGCCCCTCGACCAGGAACGCATTCAGCCGCGCCTCGGCGGCCGAGGCTCCGCCTCGCGCAGTCGGCGCCACTGAGTGATCGATGGGCAGCGCGTCGAGCGAGCCGCCCGCGGCGAGCCACGTGAACGCATCGGGCCAGCGCGCGGTCACCTCCGCCGGCAGTGACGGCCGGGTCACGGGCAGCGCGTCACGAAATGGCTCAGCCTCTGGGCTCAGCCTCAGATGCGACTGCAGCGACGTCTGCAGGTGCCGCCGGAATGCGTATGCGGTCGGATAGGCGTGGTCGGTCGCGCGCAACGGGATGAGGCCGTTGCCGTCGACCGCTTCGACGCGCACGGGCAAGCGCGCGGCCGCCGCGGCCACCATGCGCGGCAGGAAGCCGCACGGGAACTCGTCGGTCACGACGACTGCAGCCCCTGCGGCCAGCGTCTCGAGCAGGCCGGACCCGGCACCAGGGACCGGCTCCAGATACGGCAGGTAGGTCACGCCGGGCACGTCGAACGCGCGCGCGTTGTCGCGCATGCCGTCGAGCACGAACTGATGGAACCGGTGAGACGCCCAGGGGTAGGCCACGCGCAGCGGCTCGAACACGACCAGTCCAACGCCCAGCGCGCGTGCGTGTTCAAGCGCGCGATCCAACGCGAAGCTGCTCCGGGCGCGCCGCGCCGCGATCATCCAGTACAGCACGTAGCCGCCGGGGCGGATGACCCGCTCGTTAGCCAGGCGAATGCGGAGGTCTGGAACCATGGTCTCTGCGGCGGTCCGCGTAGGCACCCCGCGGCGGGTGCGCTATCATCGTAGGCGTCTCGTGCCCTGTTGACACTAAGACGCCCGAACGCGTCTTCGTGTCCCGTGCGGCACCGAAGGAGCCACGTCCCATGATTGCCCAGCGCTATCCCGAACACTTCATCGCGCCGATGCGCCAGGAACTCACTGTGCTGGGTTTTGAAGAACTGCACTCGCCGGTTGAGGTGGACCAGGCCGTGGCGCGTCCCGGCACGACGCTGCTCGTCGTGAACTCGGTGTGCGGCTGCGCGGCTGGCAAGGCGCGCCCGGGCATAGCGATGGCGCTACGTCATGCCGCCAAGCCCGCGCATCTCACCACGGTC
>JANMDX010000166.1:0-2716 GCA_031376505.1 Acidobacteriota bacterium | reverse complement strand
GCGACTTCGGCCGTCGCTACGTGCTCGATCCGGTCATGCTGCCGCGCGCCTTGGCCCGGGCCCCGCGTCGCGTGCTCGACGTCGGCTGCGGCGAGGGCCGGTTCTGCCGGCTGCTCAGCGGCCACGGCATCGCTGCCGTGGGTGTCGATCCAACGCCGGCGCTGCTTGCGGCCGCGCGCGCACGGGACACGCGCGGTGTCTTTGTGGAATCGCCGGCCGAGCACTTGCCCTTTGGCGACGAGACGTTCGATCTCGTCGTCAGCTATCTGTCGCTCATCGACATCGCAGACATCCACGCGGCGATCCCCGAGATGGCCCGTGTGCTGTGCCCGGGAGGCACGCTGCTCATCGCGAATCTCACGAGCTTCAATACCGCCTGCGGCGACCGTGGCTGGGTCAAGAATGCTCACGGTCAGCGCCTGCACTACCCCATCGACCACTACCTGCAGGCACGAGCGATGTGGATCGCGTACCGGGGCATTCGCATCGTCAACCACCACCGTCCATTGAGTACCTACATGAGCGCGCTGCTGCAGACAGGACTGGTCCTGACGCATTTTGACGAGCCCGGACCCAGTCACGACACACCGGCATCACGAGCGGCCGCCTACCGACGCGTGCCCTGGTTCGTGGTCATGGAGTGGCTGAAGCCGACGGTCGCAGGTGTGCCCCGATGATCAGCTCACCGGACAGTGCGCTCGCATGTCGCCTGGCCGTGCCGTCGGAGCAGCGGCTGCTCGAGGACCTGCAGCGTCGCGCGTCGCTCAACAATGCTGGGGACCGCGAAGCCCTGCTGGCGCATCCCGATGCCATTGCGCTGCCGCTCGAACAGCCGACGCGTGTTGTAGGCCACACGGCCCGCCTCGCGCGTGGTCGCCTCTGCGGGCCACGCACAAGGCCGCCGGTAGATCAGGGAACGGCGCGGATATCGATCGAATAGGTGTGCGTACCAGAGGGAGACCCGGCGAGAGTCAGAGTACGAAAGTTCCACGTGAGATCGATGGTCGAAGTGATCTCGGCGCAGTAGAAGCCGGCGGCAAGACGCGTCGACACCCCATTGGCCACTGGGATCAGGCGATTGCTGCTGTCCCTCAGGAGCAACGTCGCGCTGGCGAATGTCGGCGTGAAATCGTGTGGCGCGCGGATAGAGAAGCATGCGTCCTGCACAATCCGTGTTTCAAGGAACAGATTGATGCCGCCGTTGCCTCTGATCGCCAAGGACAGCTGGCTGGAGGCTGACGAGCTGATGTTGACCGCGCCCGGAGTCCGGGTGATGGTGCGTGTGGCCGTGGCCGAGCCGGTGCCGGTGTAGCCGTCAGCCCCGGAGCCTCCTGACGTCGGCGGCAGTACGAGGGTCCTGGTCACGACGTCTAGGTCGAAGCTTCCCCCGGTGGACACGATCGTTTCAGGGCTGGCCTGAGGTTGGAGCCGGGTCGCGATGGTGAGTCTTTGTCCACCCGTACTGAAGCTGACGCCCCCGCCTGCGGCCCCCGTGGGAAATGTAACGACGCGAAGCGGCAGTTCTTTGAGTGGCGAATTGGTCGGTCCGGCCACCGCTGCGCTGATCGTGATGGTCCCGACCGTGGCCGAGGGCGTCACCGCAATGTTCGTCACAACAGGCGTCGGGACGATGCCGCCCGCTGGCGACACCGTGGCGTTGGTGGCAGTGATAACGACCGACAGTGGGATGCCGGCAGCTCGCTCCGTGCCATCGGTGAAGCGCATGCGAATGTCGAGCGGCATCAAGGCCGGCGTGCCAATCGTGAGCGCGGGCAATGGGGCCGCCTGGATATCGATATCCGCGCAGTACCTGAGTGCCACCGGAAGCGGCGTCAGGAATGTGAACTGGTCCCTCCAGCTCCGTCCAAGGAGCCACACTCGGTTCACGAATTTCTCCACTCTCGGCTTGTCGGCAAGACACTCGAGGTTTACCGCGTCGATAGTCGGGCTCAATGCCAGCACGTACTGCCTTTGCAGGTTGTCGATCTCTGCGCCGAGCGGTTTGCCCGCAGCCGCGTTTGTGCGGTCCGTAATTGAGACCACGTCCGTGTAGACAGACAACCAATCCAGCCACTCGTCGGTCAGGTCTCGAAGGTCGTCGAACGCTCGCCCCGGCAACGGAACACGAGCGGCGGTCATTCGTGGCAGGATGCCCGACTGTAGCCAGGTCCGCAGAATCGACGTCCACGCGGATATGAAGGCCGGACTGAATGGACCGCCTTGCGCCTTCAGACGGAGACGCTCGGTGTCGTAGAGCGGAATCAGTTGCACGCAAGCTGCTTGTTGTTCGGCGCTGGACGACGAGAAACACGCGGGGAGGGTCCCCAGCCCGAGGACGAGCCCGGCAACGGAGAAATGCTGCACTTGCATCGTGGCCACGTTGCCCACGAGCGACACCGGCACGCGCTGCAGGTTGCGGCCATCGCTGTCGGCGACAAAACCCGACACGCCAAACGGCGGCGCCTGAAAACCCACGGGCAGCGTGATGGTGAGCGTGGCCGGCGTGATGAAGCGTAGGCCCGACGGCTCGGCGCGCACGCCTGCCACCAGCGGCCCGTCCGGCAGGTCGTTGAACGCCGTGAGCGGCGCAATCGTGATGGGCGTGGCGGTATTCAGACCGCCAGCCGGCACCGTCAGCCGCAACCCGATGCCGCTCGCGGTGCTGGTCTGCACCGCCCCGCCCGTGGGGGCGATCGTGGCTGCCACCGTGCGGCTG
>JANMDX010000153.1:0-1733 GCA_031376505.1 Acidobacteriota bacterium | reverse complement strand
CGCGCGGAGCGCGTGATCCGACGGGCGATCGGCTTGGCGAACGAACGGCGCACGCGTGACTCCGGGGAAGGGTCGATTGGCAGGGGACCGCCTGCAAGATGGCGGTCCGTGGCCGCCGGCGCACGGGGCCAGCGGTGTCGGCGGGGCGGGCGTAGACTTCTCGTCGAACCCCCTCCCACCGGAGTCATTCCGTGATGTTCTGGCGTACCCTTCGCAACGCACTCGCGCTCCTGGCGGTCCTGGCCCTCTCGGCCGACGCCCAGCAGCGCCTGACCTCCCCCAAGGACTTCTTCGGCCACGAGATCGGCGCCGACTACGTCCTCCCCAACTACACCAGGTTCGTCGAGTACTGGCAGAAGCTCGCGACCGAGTCGGATCGCATGGACCTCGACACGATCGGCTTCACCGCCGAGGGTCGTCCGCAACTGATGGCGATCGTCTCGAGCGCGGAGAACCTCCGGAACCGCGAGAAGTACCGGAAGATCGCCGAACAGCTCGCACGCGCCGAGGGCATCACGGAGGCACAGGCGCGCCAGCTCGCCAAGGAAGGGAAGGGCATCGTCTGGATCGACGGTGGCCTGCATGCCACCGAGGTGCTCGGCGCGCAGCAGCTGATCGAGACCAACTGGCAGCTCGTCTCGGGCGACGACGAGGAGACCGTGCGATTCCGCAATGACCTCATCATCGTCATGGTCCACGCGAATCCCGACGGCATGGAGCTCGTGAGCAACTGGTACATGCGCGAGTCCGACCCCAAGAAGCGCAACATGAACATCCCGCGCCTGTACCAGAAGTACGTCGGGCACGACAACAACCGCGACTTCTATCTGGCGTCGCAGCCCGAGTCGGAGAACATGAACCGGGTGCTGTATCAGGAGTGGTACCCGCAGGTGATGTACAACCATCACCAGACGGGCCCGGCTGGCACCGTGATGTTCGCGCCGCCGTTCCGTGACCCGATGAACTACAACTTGCATCCGCTCATCCGTACCGGACTCGACGTCGTCGGCAGTGCGATGCACAACCGCTTCGTCACCGAGGACAAGGGTGGCGTCGTGATGCGTGCGACGACCGGCTATTCCACCTGGTGGAACGGTGGCCTCCGCACCACGGCCTACTTCCATAACATCATCGGCCTCTTGACCGAGACCGTCGGCAACCCGACGCCGATCGAGATCCCCTTCATCCCCAACCGGCAGATCCCGAGCGCTGACGTGCCGCTCCCGGTGAAGCCGGGCGTCTGGCACTTCCGCCAGTCGGTCGACTACTCGGTGACCGCCAACCGCGCCGTGCTCGACGTGGTCGCGCGCAACCGCGAGCATTTCCTGTTCAACATCTGGAAGATGGGCAACGACCAGATCGCGCGCGGCAGCAAGGACAGCTGGACCGTGTGGCCGCGCCGCATCGAGGCGATCCAGAACCAGATGACGGTGGAGAACCGGGCGCGTGCCGGGGCCGGTGGCGCCGGTGGCGCCGGTGGCGCCGGTGGCGCACCGGCGGCCGGCGGCTTCGGTGGCGGCGGTGGCATGTCGCGCAGCGGCGAAGCGGCGCAGCAGTATCTCGCAACGCTCAACGACCCGGCCAAGCGCGATCCGCGCGGCTACGTGATCCCGTCCGACCAGGCGGACTTCCCGACGGCGGTGCGGTTCATCCACGCCCTGCAGAAGAACGGCATCGACGTGCACCGCGCGACGGCCGCCTTCTCGCTCGCGGGCAAGCGGTATCCCGCCGGC
>JANMDX010000130.1:0-5301 GCA_031376505.1 Acidobacteriota bacterium | reverse complement strand
AGACCATCAGAATCTGCGCCGCGTCCGCCTGCTTGAGCTGATGCTCGCTGATCCAGTTCGAGAGCTCGGTCATCAACTGTTGCTTGAGCAGGCGCGTATCGTTGATCTGCTCGCGCGAGGCGCTATGCAATTTCTTGGCTTCCGAGGCCGAAAAGCCCAGTTCCAGGAGCAGGTTAGCGCTAGCCTTCGTGACGAGGCGGAGCTCGGTATCAATCGTCATCACTTGCCCTTTCTTGCATTCACCACGGCTCAATAGCGCGCCGTGGCAATGTCCTTGTCCTGCTTCGAGGTGGCCTGCGTCTTCTTCTGGCAGCAGTGCAGGGCGTAAACCGCTTCCTCGAACTTCGCGACGACCATCACCCGGAAAATGCCTGAGGCATCACTGATGCGGACCTCGCGGGTACCTGCACCGACCTCGTCGAAGGGCTTCCAGTCAGTAGGTTCCAGCCCGGCCTGCACTTTCCAGAGCTGAAAGCCCGCCTCCTTGCGCGGACCCTCCGGAAACGCCAGCAGATCCTCATACGACGAACCCACCCCGCGGATTTGTTTTTTGTCGACTGTCGAAATCATCTGTATAAAATTTTATACGCACCCGAGAGCCTAGTCAATCTGTGGGAAGACATCTGCGGGAAGGCCTGCCGCACGCATCACTGAAAGTGCGGCGACTACCGGCGTGCGCAGTCGCAGGCCGGCAATGGGCTGAACAAGTCGAGCCACGCCGCACGGAGAGCGTCAGCAGAAAGTTGAAACTGTGCGTGACGGCGCTGGGACTTGCTGAGACGTCTCGGGCGCACGTGAGCACTCTCGGTAACTCGCCACGCTTTAAGGTCAGCCTTGTCGGGGACTTCCGCGCATCGCTCGGCGACGGCACGATGCCTTTATGCGCATGCCACGGCACAAATTAAAGGACGGACAACTCGATCTGCTCGCCTTCGAGCCAGAGGCGAACACTATCCAGCGGCTCGCCGGCTCTGCCGCGTGCTCGGACGCCACGCCGCCCGCCCTGTTGGCGATCCCAGCCGCTGATTCCGAGGACGGAGTAACAGGCGGCGGGCCGATGCTTGTGGCTGTCTCGCTGATCTATGAGGACCCGAACAACCCGCGCACCGAGTTCCCCGAGGACGCGCTCAAAGAACTCTCCGCGGACATCCGACAGCGAGGCGTTCTGCAACCACTCGTCGTGCATCCTTCGAATGGCGACGGACGCCAC
The DNA here is from genome assembly GCA_031376505.1 of Acidobacteriota bacterium. GTDB lineage: Bacteria > Acidobacteriota > Vicinamibacteria > Vicinamibacterales > UBA2999 > CADEFD01. Next base: position 4,091 of record JANMDX010000130.1, on the reverse strand, counting down.
CGCATTCACTTCGGAGCCAAGCGATTGCGCGCCGCGATCCTGGCGGGCTTACATAAAGTGCCGGTGGTCGTGCGCGACATGCCCGCCGACCGCTATGCCCAGGTCGCCGAGAACCAGAAGCGTCATGGGCTGACCCCGCGCGAAATGGCAAGGTTCATCCGCGCGCAGGTCGTCGCAGGTGACTCGAACGCGGCTATTGCCACGCAGCTCAGCATGAACCTGACGACGGTGGCGCACCACCTCGCATTGCTGGATCTTCCACCCGAACTCAACGAGGCATTGAAGTCGGGCCGCTGCACGTCACCACGTACGCTGCATGAGCTCGCCAAGCTGCACACCGACAGCCCCGCGCAGGTTCGAGCCCTCTTGGCCAGCGGGGCGGAGATCACCCGGGAGACGGTATCGGCGCTGCGAATTTCGCACGACGACGGCGCAGCGAGCGAGGCAGCCCCATCACCATCCAACAAGCTCATCACCCAGGCCAACGCCGCTTGCGATCGGCTGGAGCGGGCGCTCGGCCGGATTCGGCCGTCGAACTCCTACAAGGTCGAGTTACCTGAATTGATCGCCCTGCGCAACCGGGTGGAGGACATCACGAAGCACTGGCTGCAGGGGTCTGACCGTCAGACCCCTTCGCAGACCGAACGCTGAACCCATGGTGAGTGGAGTGAAGAGGGTGAGAAAAGATGGATGGCAGGATAGGCTCGCCGCCGCGTTCTGTGGTGTGCACCGCGCGGGCGACTGTTCTTGACCGATGGCCACCATGGCGCGCGAGTACTTCACCGTCGACCTGCGTGGCCTCAGGGCCGCGTTGGCAGCGCGCGCGGCCGAGCGGCGCATGACCGAGTCCGATGTCTTGCGCAGCGCACTGGCGGTCGCATTGGATGCAGACCCAAGCATAGCCAGCACCCAGGACCCGGACTTCGGTGGTAGCCCGTCGCCCACGCCGCCCACATCACCCACACCGCATGTCAAGCTCTCCGTTCGGTTGACCCGCCCAGCCTCGCAGCGCCTGGATCGCCAGGCCCGCGCCGCCGGCCTGTCCCGCGGCGCCTACCTCACCCGATTGATCGACGGCGCGCCGCCCGTCACTGCCTCGGCTGACCGCGCGGCCGCCGCCGCCGCGCTGAGCCAGTCGTCGGCGGAACTGGCCGTCCTCAGCCGCGACATCAACCACCTCACGCAGCTTCTCCGGCTTGGGGCCATGGACGCGGCACTTCAGTACCGTGGGCGCCTAGACCACCTGGATGGCGACGTACGCTCGCACCTCGACAAAGCGGCCACCGTTCTGTCCGAGTGCTCATCAGCGCGGATCGGTGGGCGTCGTTCGGCACCTGTCGCAACACAAAGGAGACCACCGTGAGCGCAAACGCACAGCTCGACAGCGTCCTCATCGAATGGGGTGAGCGCCTGTTCTACCCGCGCAACCGCATCGTCAAGTCTCACACACCACGCCTGCATGCGCCGCAGGACCGGGCTGCAGCCATCCGCGCCCGCATCGAAGCCACAGTGCGCCGTGCGCCCCAAGTCATGGTTAAGGTCACGGGTGGCGGCCGCGGCATGGCAGCTATCGCCGCCCACTTCCGCTACATCAGCAAAGGAGGCCGTCTGGACATCGAAGACGATCGCGGCGTGGTCGAGCGCGGCAAGGACGCCGTGCGCGAGATCGAACGCCAGTGGCAATTTGGCGGCGCCCGCATCGACCAGGAAGGTCACCGCCGCGAGGCCTTCAACATCATGTTGTCGATGCCACGGGGTACCGACCCACTCACCGTGCAGCTGGCTGCGCGCGAGTTCGCCAAGATCGAGTTCGCCGATCACCGCTACGTGATGGTCCTGCACGATCACCAGGCCAACCCGCATGTGCACCTGAGCGTCAAGGCCGAGTCCAAGCACGGGCTGCGCCTTAACCCACGCAAGGCCGACCTGCAGCGCTGGCGCGAGACCTTCGCCGAGCGGCTGCGCGAGCGGGGCATCGATGCCGAGGCGACGCGACAGGCCACGCGCGGCGAGGTCCGCATCCGGGAGTCGTTGTGGCGCTTCAGAGCGCAGGAGGGGGGTCGCCAGCAAGCCTCCCGGCCGGCAAACAAGGGTGGCACTTCGACACGCCTCAGCCGCAACGAGTCACTCGCTGCCTGGAAGCGCATTGCCATGGCCTTGGCCCACTCCGACAGCCTGGAAGACCGCAAGCTGGCCAGGCAGATCATCGACTTCGTGAAGGACATGCCGATGCTGCGCAAGCAGACTGCACCCACGCGCGAGGTTCAGCGACCCCTGATGCAACCCGAGCACGCGCGTCGCGGTCCCGAGATCGAACGCTGAAGCGGGTCAGTCCAGACGGACGATCGTGTCCTCGCCGCCGGACGGGCTCGGGGGCAGGGCGCCGAAGGCATCCTGCCCGAGCCCGGCAGCGTGCGGGCGCGGCGCGCCGCGTCAAGGGTGCGCTCGCGCCGGGCTGCGCCCGCCCTGGACTCGGCGCGCAGCGCGGCGAAGTCAGTGCTGCGCAGTGGCGCGCGAGCGGGTCCAGCGGTCCAGGTCCGACCAGCGCCAGGCCACCGCACGCGGGCCCAGGCGAACCGGCGGTGGGAACGAGCCGTCGGCGATCCAGCGGTAGATCGTCGACCGTCCCAGGCCGGTCATCTTGAGCACGACCGGCAGGCGTGCGAGCACGCGTGGCGGGTCGCCGGCGGGCGCTGGGGGCAGGGGAGTGTCGGGCTGCATCGCGAAGCGGGTGGTGTCTTGTGATGGAAACTCTAGGTGACGATCTGGCGGCGACTGGCGATGGTTTAGAGGGATTTTTCGTCGCGAAGTGCGCGCAGAGGAGACGGGCTGGTCGCGGAGGGGCGTGCGGTCGGCAGGGGGCTTCACGGCGGTGCGTGGGGTTGGATTGTCGTCCACCGACAATAGGCGCAGTCCGGACCGGGTCGCATGCTGACTTTGGCAAAAAAATCATCGCTATGATGCGGATGGCGACTTCGCTCGAACCAGGCCGCAGCTGCCACATTAAGCGGCACTCATTGCAAGCCTGCGCCCCGCCTCAAAAAGCGGCTGCAAGCTCCGGCTTGTCCACAGCATTGTCCCCCGCTTCGGTGGATAACCCCGCAGGGTCATCAACGGGCTATACTGTTTATACAGTTATAGATCGAGGTGCCTCATGATTGCCAAGAAGTCTCCTGTCAAGCGCGTTGCCAAGCCGGCCACCAAAGCTGTCGCCAAGCCGGTCGCCAAGCCAGTGGTCGTGGCCGCCAAGGTCAAGCACAAACTGGTGCGTGACAGTTTCACCATCCCGAAGGACGAGTACGCCGTGCTGGCCGACCTCAAACTGCGCGCCGGCCGCCTGCTACAGCCGGCCAAGAAGAGCGAGATCCTGCGCGCCGGCATCAATGCTCTGCGCGGCCTGACCGACAAGGCCTTCGCCGCTGCCCTGGCCGCTGTGCCCAGCCTTAAAACCGGCCGCCCAAAGCGCGCCGAGGCCGCTGCACCCACCAAGGCCGCCCCGGCCGTCAAGCCCGCCGCCAAGCGCTCGAAAGTTCGGGCCGCTTAGCACCCGGGGGTCTGGCAGACCCCCCACCGGCACTGCTCCAAACGGATCATGGCCGGCGTGTCTTGGCGGGGTCCGTGTGTCACACGCCCTGCGTAGTCTCTCTCCCTGACCGCCCGGCCCTGCGCGCACCCTCGCGCGCAGCCCACGGCGGCGTGGAGCTTGACCTCGTATGTGGCTTGCCGGCCGTTCCTTCGCCCTGTTGTTGTTGGCCTTTGCCTTGCCGGCGGGCGCGTCGCTGTCGCTCCAGGCCGTGCCGCCTGCGCCGGTCGGGTCGTGGGTCGAGACGGGCCACGTCAGCTTTTTGAGCCTGGCGCAGCCGGATGGCCTGCTTGACAGTGACATCTTCCTGGCCACTCTGACATTGCGCACTGACACCCAGGCGCTGGTCGTCGAGGCGCAAACTGCCGCCGCACCTGTCCCGGTGCCACTGCCCGGCGCGGCCGGCCTGTTGTTGCTGGGGCTGCCGCTGCTGCTGGCGCGGCGCAAGTCACGCGGCGTCAAGCTGGCCGCCGCGATGGCGGCCAAGCCCAAGAAGGTTCTGCTACTG
>JANMDX010000120.1:0-2074 GCA_031376505.1 Acidobacteriota bacterium | reverse complement strand
GCAAGCTGGGCCGTTCGCAGTGCTACGCTATCGGCGACCGCCCGCGTCGTTCATGTCCAACTACACAGCCAAAGACATCACGGTTCTCGAAGGGCTCGAGCCCGTTCGCAAACGCCCCGGCATGTACATCGGCGGCGTCGGCACCGCCGGCCTGCACCACCTGGTGTGGGAGATCATCGACAACGCCGTGGACGAGGCCATGAACGGCCACGCGTCCACGATCTCCGTGACGCTGCACTCCGAGGGCACTTCCGTCACGGTGGCCGACGACGGGCGCGGCATCCCCGTGGACAAGCACCCCTCGACGAAGAAGAGCGCGCTTGAAGTGATCTTCACGGTGCTCCACGCAGGCGGCAAGTTCGAGCCGGGCAACTACAAGACGGCGGGAGGCCTGCACGGGGTCGGCGCCAGCGTGGTGAACGCGCTGTCCACCGAGCTCAGAGCCCGCGTCAAACGCGACGGCGCCGAGTGGGAGCTGACGTTCAAGAGGGGTGTGCCGCAGGGCGCGGTCAAGAAGCTGGGTCCGGCGCGGGGCAGCGGCACCACCGTCTACTTTCACCCCGACCCCACCATCTTTCCGAGGGTCGACTTCGATCCGTTGCTCATTCGCGACCGCCTCGAGGTGGTGAGCTTCATCCACAAGGGCGTACGCGTTGTGTTCGAGAACGAGGCCGAGCGGACAAAGGAAACCTTCGAGCACAAAGAAGGGTTGTCCGATTACCTCAGGAAGATCGTCGCCGAGCGCAGCGCCAGGCCTGTGCACGAAGCCGCGTTCGTGCAGGAGCGCGAGTCGAATCCGCGGCTGGACCTGGTGCTCCAATGGACCGATTCCACCGACGAGCACCTGCGCAGCTACGTCAACGGCATCCCCACCGGTTCCGGCGGCACACACGAAAACGGCCTACGAGCCGGCCTGGGCAAGGCCGTGCGCAACTACATCGAGACGCACAACCTGTCTCCCAAGGGCGTCACGCTGGCATCCGAGGACATCCGGGAAGGGTTGACGGGCGTGTTGAGCCTCTTCGTCGAGGAGCCGCAGTTTCAGGGCCAGACGAAAGACCGGCTGAACAACCAGGAGCTGCTGTCGGCGGTGGATTCCGCGGTGCGGCCGGCGCTCGAGCTGTGGTTGAACCACAACCGTACGACGGCCGTGGCCATCGTCGGGCGCATCATCCTGGCGGCCCGGGCCCGCGAGGCCAGCCGCGTCGCACAGGCGGAGGTGACCCGAAAGACCGCCACCACGGGCCGATTGAACCTGCCGGGCAAGTTGAGCGACTGTACGAATTCCGCCCGCGAGGATACGGAGCTGTTCGTCGTGGAGGGCGATTCGGCCGGCGGCTCGGCCAAGCAGGGACGCGACCGGGCCCGACAGGCCATCCTGCCGCTGCGCGGCAAGGTGATGAACACCGAGGGGATGACCCTCGCCAAGGTGCTCGAGAACAAGGAGCTGGCGGATCTGGCCACGGCCCTCGGCTGCGGCGTAGGCAAGAGCTTCGACCTGTCGCGCATGCGCTACGGCAAGGTGATCATCCTGGCCGACGCCGATTCCGACGGCCACCACATCGCCACGCTGCTCCTCACGTTCCTGTTCCGCCACATGCCGCAGCTCATCGCCGCCGGCAAGGTCTACCTGGCCCAGCCGCCGCTCTACCGCATCGACATCGGCAAAGAGAGCTTCTGGGCGCTCGACGAGGCGCACAAGGCGCAGATCCTCAAGCAGCGGTCGGGCCGCGCCACCCCTGAGATCACCCGCTTCAAGGGCCTGGGCGAGATGATGCCGAAGGTGCTGTGGGAAACGACGCTCAACCCGCGCACGCGCCGATTGCTGCGGGTGGACGAGTCGGATCAGTTGCTGACCGACCGCGTGATCAACGAGCTCATGGGCAAAGACGCCTCGGCCCGCTTCCGTTTCATCATGGAGCGCGCGGAAGACGCGCAGGAGCTCGACGTCTAGGCGGATTTCACGCGCCTTCGTGCCAATTCGCGCCGGCCGGCAGCCCGCCCCGCGCTACAATTCCAACGTCTCGAATGGCCGGCCCGGCAACGCCCAAGAATATATATATATATATATATA
>JANMDX010000083.1:0-58957 GCA_031376505.1 Acidobacteriota bacterium | reverse complement strand
TTCGACCACGCCTTCATCGAGTTCATCGACGTCTCACCAGACAGGACGCGCCTGCTCGTCAGCTCGGATCGCAGCGGCAATTCGGATGTGTGGATGCTGCCTCTGAGCGGCGGTGAGATGCGGCAGGTCACGGCCGACCCGACGCCGGACTGGAATCCGCGGTGGTCGCCGGACGGACAGTCCGTGGCCTACTACGCCTACCGCACCGGCGCGCGGGAGATATGGCTGCAGTCGCTGGCGGGCGGACCCGCGCGGCAGTTGAGTCGAACCGGCGGTCTTTCGGTGTGGCCTGCGTGGTCGCCCGATGGTCGCCACATCGCATTCTCTTTTGCGCCCGCGTCCGCTGTCCAGGACTACAGGGTCTTGCTGGTCCCTCCGGAAGGAGGGCAGTCGCGATTGCTTTCGCCGAATGGGGACCAAAATGACCCGGAGTGGTCGCCCGACGGGCGCTGGCTGACGTTCGTCTCGACTCGCTCGGGTGAAAGCCGCGTCTGGCGAATGCCAGCGCAGGGCGGACCGGCCGAAATGGTCGGCGGGGGTTCTGCCTACGCCCATCGTTGGTCGCCCGATGGCTCGCACATCTACCTGACTGGCACGTCGGAGCGTGCAGGCTCGGTCTGGGAAATGGCGGCGGATGGGACCCACGAGCGACCCGTCACCGATCTGCGCGGACGTCGCGGCTACCTGGAGGGCCTCTCGCTTGCCACTGACGGCCATTATCTCTACTTCACGTGGGGCGAAGACTTGAGCGACATCTGGGTGATGGACGCTGTGCGGGAGTGACCGGGGCCATCTCTGGCCAGTGTTTTCGTACAGAATCATGTACATTATAAGGTATGAAAAATATCCAGGTCACGATTGACCCGGCGACGTTGACCGCGGTGGATCGGGCCGCAGGGCCGCTAGGGCTGAAGCGCTCGGAGATCGTGCGGCAGGCACTTCGGGAATGGCTGCGTCGGCGATCGGTCGAGCGTTTCGAAGACGAATGGATCACCGGGCTGAAGAAGAAGGCCGACGACCCCAAACGCGCAGACGATTGGCTGGCGAGCCAGTCATGGGGGCCGAAGTGAATCGCGGGGATGTGTGGTTGCTCGACCTGGGCGGCCGGGCGGGCCGGCGACCCGCGCTGATCGTGACGCGACAAGCGGTCATTGCCCACGTCAACAAGCTCACCGTGGCGGAGATCACCTCGTCGGGCAAGGGCTATCCCACGGAGGTGGCGATCGGTCACAAGGCGAACCTGGCGAAGGAATCGTACGTGACGCTGGACAACGTCCAGACGGTAGCCAAGGCCCGATTCGTCAAGTATGTCGGCGCCCTCGATGCCGCAACCATGAGCATCGTCGGGCGCAAGTTGATCCTGGCGCTCGGCCTCGAAGACGCGTGATTGGTGTCGCTCGCGACGCGCTGGCGGGCGCGGCCTGACGGCGGATCAGACGTCGCAGAGCAGAACGGCCTCACGTAGCGACGTCATCGGGTCGCGCACGGGCACGAACTCGTGCGCCAGGTAGCCCGTGAAGCCGGTGTCGACGATGGCCCGGCAGATCGACGCCCACTGCAGCTCCTGCATGTCGTCGAGCTCGTGCCGTCCCGGCACGCCGCCCGTGTGATAGTGGCCGATGTGCGCATGGTGCTGGCGGATCGTGCGGATGACATCGCCCTCCATGATCTGCATGTGGTAGATGTCGTAGAGCAGCTTCACGCGCGGTGAGTTCACGGCCGACACGACCTCCACGCCGAAGCTCGTGCGATCCCCGTGATAGTCCGCGTGGTCCACCTTGCTGTTCAGCAGCTCGACGCAGATCGTGACGCCGTGCTGCTCGGCGGGGCCCTTGAGGCGGTTGAGCGCCGCGACGCAGTGGTCGATGGCTTCGCGGTCGCCGCGCCCCTGGCGGTTGCCGAAGAACGTGATGAGGTTGGGCACGCCGAGCGCCGCAGCTTTCGGCATAGCCGCTGTGAGGCTCTCGACAATTCGGTCGTGGTTGGCGGGGTTGTTGAGACCCTCGCGGATCGTGCCACCGCCGCCGTAGCCCATGGAGCAGACCAGGCCGTGGTCGCGCACAATGGGCCAGTCGCCGGCCTCGAGCAGGTCGATCGCGGGCACGCCGAGCGCCGCCACGGCCTTGCACAGGTCGGGCAGGGCCATCTTCTGGTAGCACCAGCGGCTCACCGATTGCCGCAGGCGTCCGCGCGTCACCGCACGTCCGCTCGACTGGACGTTCGTGTCGGTGGCGCCTACGCCCGCGCGGGCAACCAGGCCGGTCAGCGCGATGGCTCCGGTCCCGCGCAGCGCCTCGCGCCGCGTCGGCCACGACCGGGTGATGGACAGTCGGCGATTGGTCATGCGCGTAGGTCCTCAGGCAGCATGCGACGTCACGACGCATGCGTCGGGTCGGTGGCCCCGGACGGGACGGCCCGGGGATGGAACGCCACGAGCAGCAGCGCCATGGCCGCCACACCCAGCCAGGCGGGCACCATGAACAGCCGTTGGAAATCCACATCGCCGGCCGACGTGCGGAAGCGATCGCCGAGGGCACCCCACAACACACTGCCGGCCAGCGGTCCCAGGCCGAGGATCAACAGGTTGAACAGGCCCTGTGCGCTGGCGCGCGAATCCTTCGGGAACTGCTCGTCGACGAAGATGTAGACCGCGGCGAAGAAGAACGCGTAGCACATGCCGTGCACGACGTTCACCGCTACCATCAGCCACAGCGGATCGCCGATCGCATACACGAAGAAGCGTGCGGCATGCGCGGCAATGCCGATCGCCATCGTCGCGCGCCAACCGAGGCGCGCCAACACCGTGCCGAGCGCCCCCATGGTGACGATCTCGGCCACCTGACCGATGCTCATTGCCGGCATGATCCAGTTGGCCGCCAGCCCCGCGCGTTCCAGGAACGGGCTCGTCCACTGGAAGTAGGCCTGATGCACCAGCGCGTCGAGAAAGGTGACAACGAAGAGGGCCAGGAGCGAAGGGATGGCAAGCAGCTTGATCGCAGCCAGCGGCGCATTGCCGGCGGCGGCATCCTGGCTCGGCGGCGTCGGCGGCAGGATCAACGAGAAGCCGGCCAGCCCGTACGAGGCGAGGCCCGCGACGAGGAAGATGCTGCCAAGTGCCTCGTGGAGGTCTGCGCCGCTCTTGCCCGCAAGGAGAAAGACGAACGGCCAACTTGCCGCGATCCAGCCAATCGTGCCCCACATCCGAATGCGGCCGAAGTCGCGCCGCGCGTCGGCAACGTGATGAAACGCGATGGCATTGGTCAGCGACATCGTCGGGATGTAGGCGAGCTGGTGCACGAGCATGACCGCCAGGAACGGCCAGAACGAACGCTGCCAGGCCAAGGCGAACATCGCGGTGCCGCCAACGACGTGGCAGAGCGCGAGGAGCTTCTCGGTCGAGATCAGGCGGTCGGCCGCCTGGCCCCCTGCAAACAGCGCAACCAGGCACGCAATCGCCGGCGTCGCAAACACCCATCCGATTTCCCCGCCTGAGAAATGCAGTACGTCGGTCAGGTAGAGCGCCAGCAGCGGGAGCCACGAGCCCCAGATGACGTATTCCAGGAACATCATCACGGCCAGCCGGGAACGGGTGCGCGTCGTCGTGTCCATGGCGCGGCGATGATAACGGATTGCACTATAGTTGCGTCACTTTCCTGTTGGCAGGAGGCGATTCACGGATGATCAAGCGCCTGGGTGTCGGGTTCATCGGCAGCGGCTTCATGACGCAGTTCCACATCCGCTCCTGGCAGGCGGTCCGGGACGGCGACATACGGGGCATCTGGAGTCCCACGCCGGCCCACGCCGAAGGCGCCGCGGCGCTGGCGCGGGAGCTGGGCGTCGGCGACGCGAAGGCGTTTCCCACGCTCGAGGCGATGGTTGAAGACCCGTCCATCGACTGCATCTGGATCTGCGGCCCGAACTACGCGCGCGTCGACAACATGGAGCGCATCGTCGCGGCGCTCGGCCGAGGGGCGCGCCTGGTGGCCGTGGCGTGCGAGAAGCCGCTCGGGCGCAACGCCGCCGAGGCGGCGCGCATGGTGGCGCTCGTCGAGCAGAGCGGCCTGCTGCATGGGTATCTCGAGAATCAGCTGTTCGCGCCGGCCGTCGAGCGGGGCAAAGCGGTGGTGTGGGCCCGCGGCGCCGCGGTGGCCGGGCGGCCCTACCTGGCGCGTGCCGCCGAAGAACACGGCGGTCCGCACACGCCATGGTTCTGGCAGGGCGATCTGCAGGGCGGCGGCGTCTTGAACGACATGATGTGTCACAGCCTGGAGGTGGGCCGCTACCTGCTCACCCAGCCCGGCGCGCCGCGCGACAGCATCCGCCTCACGGAAGTGTCGGCGCAGGTCGCCACCCTGAAATGGGGCCGTCCCGAATACTCGCACCTGCTGCAGGGCATGATGAGCGCGGCCGTGGACTACCAGCGCCATCCCAGCGAGGACTTCGCCCGCGCGATGGTGAGATACGAGGACGACAAGGGCCAGCCCCTGATCGTGGAGGCCACGACGTCGTGGAGCTACGTGGGCGCCGGACTGCGGCTGACCATGGAGCTCATGGGCCCCGAGTACTCGATGTCGAGTAGCACGCTCGACACCGGCACGAAGGTGTTCCTGTCGCGCCGCCTGCAAGGGCTGGTGGGTGAGGACATCCTCGAAAAGCAGAACGCCGAGCAGGGCTTGATGCCGCTCGTGGGCAACGAGAGCGCGGAATACGGCTACGAAGGCGAGAATCGCGCGTTCGTGACCGCGTTTGCCAACGGCGTCCAGCCGGAGCTGAACTTCCATGCCGGCCGCGAAGTGACCGAGTTGCTCATGGCCTGCTACATGAGCGCGGAAGAAGGACGCGTCATTGCGTGGAAGCCGGAGGGACTGCTGCACTATGTGCCCCCGGTGGCACGGGGCGGGGCGGCGCGCGGCTCACGCGCGTGAGCCACTGATGTCCGTCCTTGTTCGCGCCGGCGTCGTAGCCCTGCTGGCGGGGCTCAGTGGGTTGACGCTCGGCGCCCAGCGCCCGCTCCCGCCCAACCTCGTCATCATCCTCGCCGACGACCTCGGCTACGGCGACCTCGGCGCGTTCGGCAGCCCCAACATCCGCACGCCCCGGTTGGACGCGATGGCGGCGCAGGGACAGAAGTGGACCAACTTCTACGTGCAGCCGGTGTGCTCGCCGAGTCGCGCGGCCCTGATGACTGGACGCCTGCCCGCTCGAAGCGGGATGTACGGCACGGGGGGAGGCACTGCGCCGAAGGTCTTTCGCGACAACGCTGCCCAGGGGCTGCCTGCGGAAGAACTGACAATCGCCGAGCTGCTGAAGCCACGCGGCTACGCCACCGCCATCATCGGCAAGTGGCACCTCGGACAACTCCCCGAGTTCCTGCCCATGCGACAGGGGTTCGACGACTGGTTCGGGCTGCCCTACTCGCACGACATGCGCATGACGGTGCCGCGAGAGAACGGCTACAAAAGCAGCGCCTATTACGACCCGAAGCCCGAATACTGGGACGTGCCGCTCATGCGCAACGGCGCGGTCATCGAACAACCAGTGGACCACCGCACCCTCACCGAGCGGTACACCGACGAGGCCGTGCGGTTCATCGGCGCGCACCGCACACAGCCATTCCTGCTCTATCTCGCGCACAACCTCCCTCACATTCCATTGGCGCGTTCGCGCCCCTTCGAAGGGCACAGCGCGGGCGGGATGTATGGAGACGTCATCGAGGAGATCGACGCCAGCACCGGCCGAGTGCTCGACGCCCTGACCGCCGCCAGCCTCGACCGCCGCACGCTCGTCGTCTTCACGAGCGACAACGGACCCTGGCTGCCGTTTGGCGCGCACGGTGGATCGGCGGGTCCCTTGCGCAGCGGCAAGGGCACGACCTGGGAGGGCGGCGTGCGCACGCCCGCCATCTTCTGGTGGCCCGGCACGGTGGTGCCTGCGACGGTCACCGACCTGGGATCGTCGATGGACGTGTTCGTGACGGCGGCGCGCCTGGCGGGGGCCGACCTGCCGGCGGGCCTCGTGGTCGACGGAGTGGACGTGAGCCCGCGGCTGTGGGGGGCCGGCCCGAGCCCACGGCAGATGAACTTCTACTACTGGGACAACGAGCTGCGTGCCGTTCGCAAAGACGACTTCAAGGCGCACTTCATCACGAGCGATGCCTACGGCGAGGGTGCGCCGCGCATCGAGCACATGCCGCCGCTGCTCTTCAACCTGGCCGAGGACCCGGGCGAGCAGCGCGACATCGCAGGCGCACACCCTGACGTCGTGGCGGATCTGCTGCGCGTTGCCGACGCACATCGGCGAAGCGTGGTGCTCGGCAAGCCTTTGTTCGACGAGCTGCTCCCCATACCCCCGCCCGCGCGCTGAATAGACAGGCCTCAACGGCGGCCGCCAGCCGCGGCCGTCAGGGCGCTGGCTTCGACGGCGCACCTGAACGCTCGACGCCCAGCTGCTTGAGCGCCTCGTCTGGACAGCCCGCCCACTCCGCGACGACGCGGTTGCCCATGAACTGCAGGTCGGCCATGCCGGCCTTGGTCGTCCAGAAGCCCGACGCGGTGAGGTCGCGGACACTGAAGAAGAATGCTCGGCCCGGAGCAAAGTCGGGCACGAGCGGCGGCGCGTCTGGCGCGGGCGCGGGCACCGGCCACGAGATGTCGTCGAGCACCGCCGTGCGCTCGGTCTCACTGCAGCCCAGAAACGTCTGGTCGTAGCGGCGCTGACACTCGAGATCGAGCCACGCCAGCCCGCCGCGCATCGCCGTCTGGCGCCGCGACTCCTGCGGCAGCACCGGTCCGTCGAGCATGAGGGCGTCGATGAACTCGGGCACGCCTACGTCGGTGGCGCTGCCCGATCGCTCGTCGCGCGGGAGGATCAGGTCCGCCAGCACGGCGACGGTCTCCCACTCGTGCGCGCTGAAGAACTTCGGCACGTAGCGCGCGCCGGTCGCAACGCCCCGCGCGGCCTGCCGCAACTCGTGCGCGGCGGCCACCTCGGCCTCGGTCCAGGTGAAGCCGGCGGCCAGCGGCGCGGCCGCCAGCAGGCGCAGCATCTCGCGGCGATTCACAGCCGGCATCAAATCGCTCCCGCCTTGCGCTGATCCGCGATGTACTCGCTCGTCCGCATGGCCAGGGCCAGGATCGTCCAGGTGACGTTCTTGTCGGCGTTAGTCACAAACGGGCCGCCGTCCGACACGAACAGGTTTTTCACGTCGTGCGCCTGGCAGTTGCGGTTCAGCACCGACGTGGTCGGCGAATGCCCCATGCGCGTGACGCCCACTTCGTGGATGATCCGGCCGCCGGGTTCGATGCCGTAGCCCCGATCGGGCCCGGGCATCGGCGAGAGCGGTGTGCCGCCCATCTGTTCGATGAGCGCGCGGAAGGTGGTCTGCATGTGGCGCGCCTGCTGCCACTCGTAGTCGGTCCAGCGGAAGTGGAAGCGCAGCACCGGAATGCCCCAGCGATCGACCACCGTGGGATCGATCTCGCAGTAGCTGTGCTCGTTGGGCACCATCTCGCCGCGTCCCGCGAAGTTCACCGCCGAGCCGTAGAGGCGGCGATAGTCGTCCTTCAGGCGCGTGCCGTAGCCGCCGGGCGCGACGGTCTGGCCGCGCGCGTCCGTGCCGGTGTACTTGTGGATGTCGCCCAGGAACCCGGCGCTCGGCATGTGCCGGCCGCCGCCGATTTCGATGTGATAGCCGCGCGGGAAGTCGAGCTGGCGGTTGTCGAGCCACCACGGCATGTAGAGATGCGCGCCGCCTGCGCCGTCTTCGTTGTGGGGCACGCGGTCCATCAGCTTGGGAATGAAGCCCGACACGCTGACGCCCGTGGTGTCGGTCAGGTACCGGCCCACGGTGCCACTCGAATTGGCGAGGCCGTGCGGAAAGCGCGACGACCTCGAGTTGAGGAGGAGCCGCGCCGACTCGCACGCGCTGGCGGCGAGCACCACGATCCGTGCCCGCACGTGGTTCTCGCGGCCGGTCGCCGTGTCGATGTAGGTGACGCCGGTGGCCACACCTGTCTCGTCGGTGGTCACTTCGAGCGCCATGGCGCGCGTCACGAGCGTGAGCCGCCCGGTCGCCAGGGCCGGCGGCAACAGCACCGACGGCGACGAGAAGTTCGCGTGGACCGCGCACCCCCGGCCGCACTGCCCGCAGTAGTGACACGCCTTGCGCCCGTTGTGCGGCCGCGTCAGGATCGACAGGCGCGACGGGATGCAGGTGATCTTCAGCGCGTCGGCCGCCTGCTTGATCGCCAGTTCGTAACAGCGCGGCTGCGGTGGCGGCAGGAAATGGCCATCGGGCTCGTTGGGCAGTCCTTCGACCGAGCCGAAGAGGCCGACGAGATCGTCGACCTGATCGTAGTACGGCTTCAGGTCGTCGTAGCTGATCGGCCAGTCGTCGCCCAGGCCGTCGAGGCTGCGACGGCGGAAGTCGTCGGGACCGAAGCGCAGCGAGATGCGGCCCCAGTGATTGGTCCGGCCCCCGAGCATGCGCGTGCGGAACCAGTCGAAGGTCGTGCCGTAGCCCGTCGTGTAGGGCTCGCCGTCGAGCGTCCAGCCGCCCAGTCCGGCATCCAGCTCGCCGAATTGCCGGGCCGGCGTGGCCGCGCCGCGGTGCGGGCTGTCGTAAGTCCACGCGAGCATCTTCGAGTCGCGCGCCGCGTCCCACATGACGCCCGCTTCGAGCATCACCACATCGGCGCCGGCCTCGGTGAGCACCTTGGCGGCCATGCCGCCGCCGGCGCCCGAGCCAACGACGCACACGTCGAATACGCGGCGGCTGCGAATGACCTGCACGCGGGCACTCTAGTGCGGCCGTGGCCGCGCGTCAAACGATTCGATGGCGGTGGGAGGCGCGAGGATGAGACACGCCCGGCTCGAGCATCATGGTCTGGGCCTGACCGCGGCACTCCAGTTCTGCACCACCGTCAACGGCGGGTCGGCGCTCCCCCCCTGCCGAACAGCGACCAGGAACCGCTGACCGTCGGCGGAGGCATCGTAGTCGCCGTCGCCCATCGGCCCAAACAGCGGCTCGAGGGTCTTCACTTCGAAGGTGCCGCCTCGCGAGTCCACGGTGGCCGCCATCAGCCGGTTGTCGGGTGCGAGATAGAACAACTCCTTGCCATCCGCCCGCCAGCCAGGCTCAGTGCCACCCGCGGTCGACACCTGCCGCTTTCCCCCTGGACCGGGGAACGGCGCGACGTACACCTCACGTCTATTTGACTCGTCCGACTGATACGCGACCCAGTGGCCGTCGGGCGAGAACTGCGGAAACGCTTCGTTGAACCCGGTCTGCATGAACGGGTACGGCTTCGCGCCCCCGGGCGCCCCCAACGGGCCAGGCAAGATCCAGATGTCTGCCCCGGTCTTCGGATCGCCCGAGGCCGTGTACGCGAGATATTTGCCGTCTGCAGAGAAGCCGGCTGGAGTTTTCAGTAGATTGTCGGCATACAGCAGTTCGTCGTTCGCCGAACCGTCTACGGATTTGCGATAGAGATCGAATCGGCCTCTCCGGTTGGATTGAAAGACGAGCACGCGTCCATCGGGCGACCACACCGGGCGCCCGTAAAGCCCCTGGCCGAATGTGAACCTGGTCGGCAGCCCGCGCAACATGTCGTACAGCCAGATGTCCGAGTCGCCGCCGGAAGCGTTCTCGATAACGGTGGCCGCGTTCCTGCCGTCGGGCGAGAGCCGTATGCCTCCGACACCGGCGGGATCGCCCACGGTCCCGAGCCGCCGACCGCTACGATCCACCCACGTCAACTGCCACGCTTCTGCCCCAGCCGACGCATAGGCCAGCACGCCATTCGCGGACACGGAGAATACCCATGATTGAGCGCCACCGGCGCCCTGCAGGCGGTCAGCCACCGGGACTTCTTCCCCGTTCAGCTCCAGGCGCTTGGTGTCGAATGGCCTCGCGACCAGCGTGGTGCCCCGCATGAACAACAGGTGCCCCTGCGCGTACATCGCGCTGCTGTCGGCAGTGGCCACGATCACTCGGTCCTGGTCGGGCGAGTCGAGCGAGCCGAGCCGGATGGTCTGCTGATCCCGTCCACCAGCGCCGGACAGATAGAGAAAATGCCTACCGTCCGGGAGAAAGCTCGGCCACTTCCGTGACGGCGCTTCCGGTTCGAGACGAACCGCCGGTGTGACGACGCCGCCAGACGCGGCGACCTGGAACAGCCCGCCGTAGACCGTCGGGGCGAAGACGATGACCCCACCTGGGCTCCAGGTTCCACCGCGCCCCTCCGGCGCGTCCGCCAGCGCCGTCGGGGGACCACCGGACACGTTCATCCGCTTGAGCTTGCCCGCGGCAAAGAAGCCGACCGAGGCGTTGTCCGGCGACCAGAACGGAAAGATCGCGTCATCGGTGTCTACCAGCGGCCGCGCGGTCAACGAATCCAGAGGACGGAGCCACAGCTGGCTCTTCCCGTCGTCAGAGACCGCAGCGAACACGACCTGCCTGCCGTCGGGCGACACGGCTGGCGGCGCACGAAAGAACCTGAGCCTGTGCCCGTCCGGGGGCGCCATGCCCAGGCGTGTCACCGGAGTTGCCGGCGGTTGCTCGCGGAAGTGAATCGTGGACACGACGAGGGCGGCGAGTGTGGCCACGACGGCGCCCGCAACCCACATGCGCGAGGCGTGGCCGGACGTCCGGGTCGTGGTGACGTCCGTGCCGCTGTGCGAGACCCGCTCCAGCGCCGCTCGCAGATCGCGCGCCGTCTGCCACCGCTCATCCGGATCCTTCGCCAGGCAGCGTCGCAGCACCCACTCGAGGGCGGGCGGCGTCACCTCGGGCGCCGGCGGCGGCTCACGATCCAGAATCGCCGCCATCACGAGCGCGTTGTTCGCGCCACTGAAGGCTCGCGTGCCCGTGAGCATTTCGTAGATCACGCAGCCGAACGAGAAGATGTCGGCGCGCGCGTCGGTCACGTGTCCCTGCACCTGCTCGGGGGCCATGTACGGGAGCGTGCCGAGGATGACGCCTTCCTGCGTCAACGGGGCCACTGTGTCATCGTTTGCCACCGCATCGCTCGTGCGCTCGATCTTCGCCAGTCCGAAGTCGAGCACTTTGATGCCGGACTTCGTCATCAGGATGTTGGCGGGTTTGAGATCGCGATGCGTGATGCCCTTGCGATGCGCCACTTCGAGGGCGCCGGCCAGTTGGATGGCGAGCGTCAGCACCTGATCCAGGGGCAGCGGGCCCTCGAGGTGCTGACCCTCCACGTACTCCATGACCAGATAGTCTGGTCCCACGTCATGGAGCGCACAGATGTGCGGGTGATTGAGCGCCGCGATGGCCCGCGCTTCCCGCGCGAAACGCTCGCTGAACTCGGCGTCGGACACCTTGATGGCCACGATGCGGCCGAGCCTCGTGTCGCGCGCTTTCCACACCTGCCCCATGCCGCCGGCGCCAAGGGCGGAAACGATCTCATAGGGGCCGAGGCGCGTGCCGGGAGTAAAAGCCACGGGGTCGGTCACTTCCCCGCGTGAATCTGCAGCGCCTTCCCGTGCCACGCGTCAGGATCGACGCCGCGCGTCCAGACCGGCGTCCGGCGGCCTGCTCGTGGCACGATGAGCTGCACGTCCACCCGCGACACGCCCGGGGGAATCCCGACGTGCACGGGCATGTCGTTCTGCGCGTCGTAGCCAGAGCCGGCGTCGACCAGGCGCGCGCCAAGCAACCGCGTGGATCCGGCGGCGAACACGCGCACCTCCGCGCCGGCCAGGGTGGCGTGTCCGGCGGCGTCGAGCGCGCGTATGTGCAAGGACCGCCGTGCGTCGGCGGCTGGCAGCAGATTACGCATGACCAGGTGCATGCCGTCGGCACGCGAGCCGGTCAGGGCCAGGTCCAGATCGCCGTCGCCGTCCACGTCGGCCCACTGCACGCCGTGGTCGGCCTGCAGCGCCCGCAGGTTCGGAGGGGTGACATCCACGAATCCGGTGGCCGTGTTGCTGAAGAGCATGTCCTGCCAGCTCGCGCCGCCCGTCACCGTGCCATTCACGTAGAGATCGAGCCGCCCGTCGTGATCGAAGTCGGCCGGCGCGCACGAATCGTAGCGCGAGTCGATCGCGAGCCCCGAGGCCGCGGCGCGGTCCTCGAAGCGGCCGCCGCCCCGGTTGCTGAAGAAGCCGAGCGGGCCGTAGTTGGCGGCCAGAAGATCGAAGCGGCCGTCGCTGTCCATGTCGGCCGCGCAGACCCGCACCGTGCCGTTGCCGGGATCGCGCGGAGCACGACCGCCCCACTGCACGCCGGCCGCCTCGGCCACGTCAGTGAACCGCGCGCCGTCGTTCCTGAAGAGGCCATTGGCGTCGCCGTCCATGTTGGCCACCGCCACGTCGAGGTCGCCGTCGTCGTCGACGTCGAACCAGACCGCGCCCACGGTCTTGCGCGCGTCGGCCAGGCCGAGCCCAGCCGCACGGTCGGTGAACATCCCGCGCTCGTTGACGAAGAGCGCGTTGGCGCGGTCGCGGAACGCCACGAACAGATCGAGATCGCCGTCGCCGTCCACATCCACCCACACGGGTTGGCGAACCGCCCCGGTGGCCACGGTCAGCCCCGCAGCCGCCGTGACGTCGGTGAACACGCCGCCCGCGTTGCGATACAGGCGCAGCACCGATCCGGCCGGCCCGGGCGTGAAGCCGAGCAGCAGGTCGGGGTCGCCATCGGCGTCCATGTCGCCCCAGGCGGCTGCCCGCGTGGCGCGCGCGTCGGCGACGCCGGCGGAGGCCGCGATGTCGGTGAACGCGCCCGCGTCGTTGCGGTAGAGCCGGTTGGGTTTCCCGTCGAAGCCGACGAACAGATCCAGGTCGCCGTCGCCGTCGAGGTCGGCAAATGCATTGACGAAGCTTCCGCCGGCGGCCAACAGCTCCGGCTGCATCGCCTCAAAAACCGGCCGCGACTGCACCAGCACGATGACCGAACCGCACACCGCCACTGCGGCGGCAAGAACCATGGATCTGCGCATGGCGCAGTGTATCCTGCACGGGCTCCGCCACGTTGCCACCGGAGCCATGCCGAGGTACCTCGTGACGCCTGAGAAGAAATCGCGCCTCCGGTTCGACAGCCAGGCCGTTTACTACCCGCCCGACGAGGCGACCCAGTCCATCAACGCCCCGATCTTCATGTCGTCGAGCTTTCAGTACGACGCCGAGTCGTACCAGCGCGTCGTCGACGGCGAGCGCAAGGCCGTCAACATCTACGGCCGGTGCGGCAATCCCAGCGAGTATGCATTTGAAGCGCAGATGGCCGCCATCGAGGGCGGCACCGCGTGCCTGGCCACCGCCTCGGGCATGGCCGCCATCTCGGTGACGCTGTTCGGCTTGCTCAAGCAGGGCGACCACATCGTGTGCGATCGCACGACCTACAGTTCCACGCACGAGATGCTCGACCACCGGCTGACCGACTACGGCATCACGACGACGTTTGTGGACACGGCCGATCCAGACGCGGTGGAAGCCGCCTTCCAGCCCACTACGAAGGTGCTCTATTTCGAGACGATCGCGAATCCCTCGATGAAAGTGGCGGCCATTCCCCCGCTCGTGGCCATGGCGCACGCACGCGGCATTGTGGTGGTGTGCGACAACACTTTTGCGAGTCCCTACGTCATGCGGCCGCTCGACTGGGGCGTCGACCTGGTGGTGGAAAGCGCCACCAAGTTCATCGGCGGCCACAGCGACGCCATCGGCGGCGCAATCGTGATGAAGTCGGATCTGCTGCCGGCCGACTTCCTCGAGCAGATCCGCTGGAGCACGATGGTGAAGTGGGGCGCGCCGCTGTCGCCGTTCAACGCGTGGCTGCTGCTGCGCGGTATCCAGACCTTGTCGGTGCGCGTCGATCGTCAGTGCCAGACGGCCCTGCGTCTGGCCACACACTTCGAGGCGCATCCGAGGGTCAAAGCCGTGTGGTACCCGGGACTGCCCTCGCATCCGCAGCACGACATCGCCATCAGACAAATGCCGCGCTTCGGCGCGATGCTCACCTTCGACGTGGGCGACGGCCCCTCAGCCGTGCGCGTCGTCAGCAGCTTGGAGCTGGCGTGTTTCGCGGCCAGCCTTGGCGGCGTGCGCACAACGACGCAGGTACCTGCCACGATGGCGTTTCTCGACATCTCGGAGGAAGAACGCCAGCAGATGCACATCTCACAGGGCATGGTGCGAGTGTCGGCTGGGCTCGAGGACGCCGACGATCTCCTTGCCGACTTCGACGCGGCACTGGCGCGCGTCTGATGGCCAGTCCGGAGCATCTCGCGCTCAGACAGTCGCTGACGTTCTGGGACGTGTTCGCGATTGCGCTCGGCCAGGTGATCGGCTCGGGCATCATGGTGCTCGTCGGCATCGGCATCGAGTTCACGGGCTACGGCATCCCGCTGGCGTTCGTGCTCTCCGCCTGTCTGTCGGCCTTGAAGCAATTGCCCGTGGCGTTCATGGGCTCGGCGATGCCGGCTACCGGCGGGCTGTATGTTTACTGCTCGCGCGTGCTGGGCCCCCGCGTGGGGTTCTTCTACCTGGCCATTCTGCTCGTCACCCACGTGCTGATTTCGCTCTTCGCGCTCGGCTTCGCGCAGTATGCCGTGGCGCTCATTCCTGGCGTGAACGCGCAGGCCGTGGCGCTCGGCGTGCTGGTGTTCTTCTACCTCGTCAATCTCGTGGGCGTGAAGGAAGCCGCGGGCTTGCAGAAGATCATGGTCGTGCTGCTGCTCTGCGGGCTGACGACACTGGTCGTCTTCGGCCTTGGCGAGGTGGACTACGGGCACTTCACGACGGGCGCCGACCTCTTCCCCAAGGGCTGGTACGGCTTCGGCCTGGCGTCGGTCGTGTTGTCGTTTGCCACCGGCGGCGCGCAATATGTGTCGGAGTTGGGCGGCGAGATGCAGCACCCCGAGCGCGACCTGCCCCGGGCCATCGTACTCAGCACGCTCGTGGCGGGCGTGTTCTTCACGTTGGTGTCGATCGTGGCGGTCGGGGTACTGCCCCTGGAGCAGACGGCTGGCAAGCCGCTCTCGGAAGTGGCCAAGGCCATCCTGCCGCCGGCCGTGTACGTGGCGTTCATCGTGGGCGCGGGCCTGTTCGCGCTTGCCACCAGCATCAACTCGACGTTCTCGTGGGCCACCAAGTCGGTGCTCGTGGCCTGCGAGCAGGGCTGGCTGCCCCAGGGGCTCGCCGCAGTGAACCAGCGGTTCAACACGCCGCACATCCTGCTCACCTGCCTGCTGGTGCTGGGCGCGGCGCCCATCATGGCCGGCAAAGATCTGCGCTACATCATCATGCTCGGCGGCGGCCTGGTGTTTGTCTACGACCTGCTGCCGCTCGTGGCTGCGTTTCTGCTGGCCCGACGCCTGCCGCACGTCTTCGCGCAGGCGCGAATGAAGATGAGCGAGCGCACGGTGAAGACTCTGAGCGTGGCGGGCGTTGCCGTGCTGCTCGTGCAGGGCGCGCTGTCGTTCTCGGACATCGACCGCACCGGCTGGCTGCTCGTGGGCGCCTACATCGTGCTCGTCGTGATCTACATTCAATGGCGCGCGCCGTACCACGCGCGCGTGGCTCGAGGATTCCGCTGATGACCCACGACCCCACGCTCTCACGGCTGCTGGCCTCGGTCAACGCCGCGACCCTGGCGCGGCACCTGCAGTGGTTCTCTGGTGTGCCCCGCGACACCGGCGGTGCTGGCGAGGACCAGGCGGCAGCGTATCTGGCGGCTGAACTCGAGGCCGCGGGCGTGCCGGTGACGATGCACGAGTTCGATGCTTTCCTGAGCTATCCGCGCGACGCCACGTTTCGCACGGTGACGCCGTCGGCGCGCGACTTCCGCTGCGTCACGCACTCGTTCGTGCGCTCGACTGGCCCTGAGGGGATCACGGCGGACCTGGTCGCGGTGACGGGGGCGCACTTCGCGCCGGCGCACGGGAAGATCGCGCTCGTCGACGGCCTCGCCACGCCGGTCACGATCCTGCAGGCCAGTCAGGCGGGCTGCGCCGGCATCGTGTTCGCGAATGAAGACCGCGTCATTCACAACATGATCGGCACGACCATCTGGGGCACGCCGTCGCTCGATCAGCTCGACCGCATGCCCACGGTGGCCGCGGTGTCGGTCGACGCGGACGCCGGCCTGGCGCTCAAGGCGCTGCTGGCCGGAGGGGTCCCCGTCACCGCCACGCTGACGACGCGCCTCGACACCGGCTGGTACCGCTCGAAGCTGCCCGAGGTGCGCATTCCCGGACGGCGCGATCCGGACCGGTTCGTGCTCGTGGGCGGACACTACTGCGCGTGGCACGAAGGCATCACCGACAACGCCACCGGCGATGCCTGCGTGCTCGAGATGGCCAAGAGCCTGTGGCAGGAGCGCGGGTCGCTCGAACGGTCGGTGCGACTGTGCTGGTGGCCGGGCCACTCGCACGGCCGCTACAGCGGCTCGACGTGGTACGCCGATACGTTCTTCCACGAACTTGCCGAGGGCGGCCTTGCCTACTACAACATCGACTCGCCCGGCGTGAAGGGCGCAACCGCCTACTACTGCCGCAACACCTGCGCGGAGTTCGAGGGCTACTGCCGCGAGGTGATCGCCGCGATCACCGGACAGCAGCACGCACCGGCATTCCGGCCCGCCCGCGCGGCCGATCAGTCGTTTCTGGCCAGCGGCATGCCGTCGTTTTCCGCGTATCCATTCCTGGTCGAGGGGCATCCAGACAAGCGGCCCTGGACGGGTGGCTGCGGCCATGCGTGGTGGTGGCACACCGAGCACGACACGCTCGACAAGGCCGACGTGGCGATTCTCGCCACTGACGTGAAGGTCGGTCTTGCGGCCGTGTGGGGCCTGGCCAACGCCACGTATCTGCCGCTCGACTACCGGGCGACGGCGCGTGAGCTGATTGACGTCGTGCACGGACTCGCACGCGCCGCTCCCGGCATGGACTTCGCACCGCTGCTCGCCGACGCCCAGACCCTGCTCGACACGCTCGGCCTCTTCGAGGCGCGGCGCGGCACGGCCGGCGACGAGGCGGCGGCAGGCTGGAACGCCGTGGCCATTCGCCTCGGCCGCATCCTCAATCCGGTGATGTACACGCGCGGCGGACGGTTCCAGCACGACCCCGCGGAATGGTCGCCGATTCTACGCGCGACCACGCGGTTCACGATGCCCGGGCTGAACCGGGCGGAGTCGCTGGCCGCGCTCGAGGGCACGGCCGAACACGGGTTCCTCAAGGCGCAACTCGTCCGCGAAGTGAACCGCGCCCGCGCGGCCGTGCGCGAGGCCAGGCAGCTCGTGTCCACGGCCTAGCGAGGCGCGCCGCTGCCAACGTGGACGGGGTCGCGCGCGGAACGCTCTCAGCGGCCGCCCTTGGTCACGACCCGTCGCGCGCGCATGTCGTACACGGCGCCGGGCCCAAGCACGAAGTACGGCTTCTCCCCAGGCTGGTAGGCACGCGTGCTGTCGTGCACGGCGACCATCCCCTTGCCGAGC
Organism: Acidobacteriota bacterium; assembly: GCA_031376505.1. Lineage (GTDB taxonomy): Bacteria > Acidobacteriota > Vicinamibacteria > Vicinamibacterales > UBA2999 > CADEFD01. Next base: position 41,505 of record JANMDX010000083.1, on the reverse strand, counting down.
ACGGTGAAGGTGTCGCCACTCACGACCAGGGCCGTGCTCTCCGAGATGCCGAGGCCAAGCAACTGGGGCTGCTGCCTGATGACCGGAATGATGTCGTCCCAGCGATTCCTGGTGTTGATGTGCTGGTCGATCGCCACCTTCCTGATGAACTCGAAGCCGCGCTGGTGCTGCGGCTCGGTGGTCATCACGATGTCGGCGGTCTTGGTGTCGCCGCGCACCAAATAGGCGCCCAGAACGGTCGCGCCCGCGGAGCTGCCGCCCACGACGCCGCCGCGCGCCAGTACCCGGTGGAACTCGGCGTAGGTGCGGGTGCCGGCATATGAGTCGACGATGTTCCACTGGCGCCCGCCGTTGAACCAGACGCCGGTGGCCTGCGTCAGTTCGGCAACGAACGCGGCCGTGTCCGCCACCTTCGGATCGTGCGTGTGGAGCATCGAGACATGACGCAGGCCGCGCGCGCGCCACGACGCCAGCTCCGTGTCGGGACGGTAGGTCCGCAGGGCGCCCTGTTCGTCGCGATTGCCGCCGGCCGTTGGCACGATCACGAATCGGCCTTGCTCGGCGCCGCCACCCAGTTCGATGAACCGTTCGAGGATGCCCGTGCCGGTCAGCTTTCCCCCGCCGGCAATCACGAGTGCGCCGGTCGGTGGCCCGTACTCCGGGGCCTCCTGCGCCCGCGGGGCATGGGGACGCATGATCGCAAGGGTCAGAGCGAAGGAGGCGATCACGACGGTGGCGCGGGTGGTCTGTGGCATCGACGTTGTCCTGCTGACTTACCGCGGCCGCGCGCCACCGGCCAGGCGCGTCTTCAGCTCCTGACCGAACCGCGGCGCCACGACGATCGAAAAGGGCGCAACCTCCCACGGCTCCGGCTGCACCACGAGAAAACGCTGGCCATCGGGCGTGACGTCGTAGCGGGACAGGTCGACGCCACTCCAGCTCAGCCCGGGCTCTTCAAAGAGCACCTGCGGCCGGCCGGCGGTCAGCGACGCGCCCGCCTCGATGGGCACCGCCATGAGCCGCATCCCCTGCACGTAGAAGAGCTCGCGTTCATCGGCGCGCCAGCGCGGCGTGGAGCCGCCGGCGACCGAGACGGTCCACTTGCGTCCATCGCTGGCCGTCGAGCGCACGTACACCTCGCGGCGGCCGGACTCATCGGACGAGTAAGCGAGGAAGCGGCCGCTCGGCGACATCGCGGGCGAGACCTGACTGCCCAGCCCCACGACCACCGGCTCGAGGGTGCCGCGCTCATCGAGGGACAGCCGGTAGATGTCGTCGCCGTTGGTATCTTGCACGGCGACGAGCGCGTGTGTCCCCCCGGGCAGCACGTCGGGCATGTCGATGAGCAGCGCGCCTTGCGCCTTCATCACCGACGGGGGGGCGCTGCCATCGGCAAGCACCGAGAGAATGCCGCGACCATCCTGCTCGGCCGAGAAGAGAATGCGCCGGCCATCGGGCGACCAGGCGGGCGTGGTCGTCTGGCCCCCATTCGTCAGGCGGTTCCAGTTCGACCGGGTCAGGTCGTACATCCAGAGCGCGGTCACGGTGCTGTCCTGAATGGTGACCGCCAGGCTACGCCCGTCTGGTGAGAGCCGAGCACCCCGGTAGGCGCGCGTCTCGGCGGTGACGGGAGTCACCTGCCCAGTGCGACCGATCCACACGAGGCGCCGGTTCCCCGGCCGTGGAAATCCAGGCACGTAGGCGAGTGCGCCCGACACGGCGACGTCCGCAAACACCCGGCCGGTGGACACCAGGTCCATCCGCACATCGTCCACCACCGGCTGGGGCGCCCCGGTGGCGGTGAGCCGCACGGGGTCGAACGGCACGGCGTAGAGACTGCCGGCCTGGCCGTACAGGAGCGAGCCGTTGGCGTACCGTGGATACGTGCCCGCGCTGACGACGGTCGTGCGGGCGCCGGTGGCAAGGTTGAGCACCGCGACGGCCCGCGCACCGGCGACGTCGCCGGCCGTCTCCACGTTGAAGACCACACCGCGGCTACCTGGCAACACCAGCGGCCAGCGGTGGCTCTCTTCGTGCCGCGCCTGGTCGATCGTCGTGATCGGGACCGGTGTGCCGCCAGTAGCGGGCACGCGTGAGAGGCCGCCGCGGATCACCCCCGAGAAGACGATCGTGTCGTCGTCGCCCCAGCTGGCGCCGCGAGGCTCGGGCGCATCGCAAATCGTGACGGCCTGCCCGCCGCTGAGCAGCACCTTCTTGAGCTTGCCGTCGGCGGCAAATCCCAGCCACTGCCCGTCTGGCGACAGAAAGGGCATGTCGCCGCCGGCCGCGCCGGCAATCGGCTCGGCCTCGACCCGGTCCATCCGTCTGACGTAGAGCTGACGCTGGCCATCCCGTTCTCGCACGAGAAACACCAGCGTGCGGCCGTCCGCTGAGAGCGCGAGCGTTTGCCGCGCGGCCCCGATGACGTCGACGAGCCGGCCGCCCGAGGGCACATCGAGATTGAACCGCTCGACCGGCGCCGGCGCGGTCGGCACGAATCCCCAGAAGGCCAGGCCTGCCAGCGCACTGCCCGCCACGAACATCGCAAGCTGGCGCCCCCACGAAGCTCGATGGGCCGCGGCGCGAGGCCTGACCTCGAGCCGAGTGGCCGGCAGCCCGATGTCGGACGAGCTCGACAGGAGCGACTCCAGCTCGATGCGCGCGTCGCCGATGTCGCGCAGGCGCTGCCGCACGTCCTTCTGCAGACACCGCCGCAACACACGCTCCACCGAAGGCGGCGTACCCGCGGGCAGGTTCGTCCAGTCGGGTTCGGCCGTCACCACGGCCGCCAGCAGATCGACGACGGTCGCACCGGCAAACGGCCTGACGCCGGCGAGCATCTCGTAGAGCATGACGCCGAAGGCCCAGATGTCGGCCCGCTTGTCGACCCCCGTGCCGCGCGCCTGCTCGGGTGGCATATAGGCGGCCGTACCCAATACGACGCCTTCGCGCGTGCTGAGCTGCGCCGCCACCGCGTCGCCCGAGGTAGAAAGCGCGGTCGCTTCGGCCGGCCCGTCGGAGAACGCCTTCGCCAGGCCGAAGTCGAGCACCTTGACCTGGCCCGACGGCGTGAGCTTCACGTTGGCCGGCTTCAGGTCGCGGTGCACCACGCCGCGCTCGTGCGCTTCCTCGAGCGCCTCGGCAATCTGCTTGGCGATGCGCAGCGTGTCGTTGAGCGGCAGCCGTCCTCGGGCCAGCCGCAGCGACAGGTCTTCGCCGGGCACGTACTCCATCGCCAGGAAGTGCACGCCCTCGTGCACGTGCAGGCCGAAGACCGCGGCGATGTTGGTGTGGTTGAGCGACGCCAGGAGCTTGGCTTCCCGCTCGAACCGCGCCAGACGCCCCGGGTCGTGGGCCACGCCGGGCGGCAGGATCTTGATCGCCACGTCGCGACCGAGCGTCTGATCGGTGGCCTTCCACACGACGCCCATGCCGCCCTCGCCAATCGGCTCGGTGAGGCGGTAGTGCAGCATCGCGCGCCCGACGCCAGCGACGTCCGCGGCCCTCACGGCGCCCTGCGCCGCCTGGCCCACCGCGCGGCCGATGGGATCGTCGGCGGAACGATCATGGGCCAGGAGCGATTCGACTTCATGCCGCAGCGCCTCGTCGTCACCGCACAGCTCGGCCAACCGCAGCGCACGGTCGCTGGACGGCAGGTCGATGAGGCCGTCGAAGACGTCGCGCGCGCGGCGCCACCGCGCGCGGTCTGAGGGACGTTCCACTCCCGCGAATTATGTCACGGGGTCTCTCTAGACGGCTCGTTGTGCTCCGGCCAGCTGCCGCTTGAGCCACGCCCGGGCATGTCGCAGATCGCGGTCCACCGTGGCCTCCGAGATCACCAGCATCGATCCAATCTCGGGATACGTGAGACCGCCGAAGTACGACAGCTCGATCACTTGGGCCTGCCGCGCGTCAAGCCTCTGGAGCCGCTCCATGGCCTGATCCAGATCGATGACGTCCACCGGATCCGCCGCCGGCGACGAGAACCCGTCGGTGAGGGTCACGCGAATGTCGTCGCCGCCGCGCTTGTCGGCACGCCGGGCCCGCGCCCACTCGACGAGGATGCGGCGCATCACTCTGGCAGCCACGCTCAGGAAGTGTGTGCGGTTGCGCCACTCCACGTCGGCATCGGCCAGGCGTAGATACGCCTCGTGCACGAGCAGCGTGGGCTGCAGCGAATGCCCCGGCGATTCGTGGCGAAGCTGCCCGCGCGCCAGCCGTCTGAGCTCGCCGTATACCAGCGGAATCAGCCGATCGTAGGCGGCTGCGTCGCCGCCGCGCCATTCGTCGAGCAGGTGCAGAACCTCGGCCGAGTGCTCCATGGCTAGCCGCGCCGCGCCAATTGGCCGCAGGCCGCAGCGATGTCCTGGCCGCGCGGCGTGCGCACGAGCGCGCGGATGCCGTGGGCGTGCAGGCGATCGCGGAACCGCGCGACCGTCTCTGGAGGCGAGGCCACGAGCGCGTTGCCGGGGAACGCGTTGTGCGGAATCAGGTTCACGTGGGCAGGCAGACCGGAGAGCAGCGCCGGCAGCCGGTCCGCGTCGGCCTCGCTGTCGTTCACGCCGGCCAGCATCACGTACTCCATGAAGTACCGGCGCTTCGGGCGTACGGCCGCGTCGGCCTGCATGATGCGGAACAACTCGGCCAGCGGCCAGCGCAGCGTCTGCGGCATGATCCGCGCGCGCTGCTCGTCGGTGGTGCCGTTGAGCGACAGGGCGAATCCCACGTCGCTCTCGCGCAGGAAGCGCTCCATGCCGGGACCGATGCCCGACGTGGACACGGTGATGTGCTCGGCGCCCAGAAGCGGTGTCGGCGCGCCCCTCAGCACGGCAATGGCAGCCAGCACCTCGTCGAGGTTGTCCAGGGGCTCGCCCATGCCCATGAAGACCACGTTGCGCGGCCGCGCCGGCGCGTCGTGGGCCGCAAGCAGATACTGCAGCACGATTTCATCGGCGGTCAGATTGCGTCTGAAGCCGATGTCGGCCGTGGCGCAGAAGGTGCACGCGCGCGTGCAGCCCACCTGACTCGACACGCAGACGGTCTCGCGGGCGCGGCCGGGAATCCACACCGTCTCGATCGCCTGGTCGTCACCCACGCCGCCGAAGGCCACGGCGTATTTGGTCGTGCCGTCGTCGGCCGTGTGCCGCCGCACCACGCGCCACGCCGGCACGTGGAAGCGGTCACGAGCCTGCTGCCACACGTCGCGGCTCACGCCCGCCAGTGTGCCCGGCACGCTGGTCGCGGGCGGCGCAGCGTGCAGGGCGCGCAACGCCGAGAGCGCCCGCGTGCGACTCTGCAGCACCTCGGTCATCTGCGGCAGAGACACGCCGTAGAGCGGTAGCGTCGTCGTCATCGAGGCGGGGTGGCGCGGGGCCTCAGAGCCGCCAGAGGCGCAGGCCGGCCGCCACCACGTCGCGTGGCCCGTAGGCGCACTTCACGTCGGCAAACAGGCCTCCCGGAACCAGGCGCTCGGCCAGGGCCGTGATGCCCATCTGTTGATACTCGTGGTGCGAGACGGCCGCCACCATGGCCGACGCCTTGGGCAGCCTGTCCCAGGGCGTGAGCGTGACGCCGTACTCGTGCTCGCAGTCGCCTGCATCGGCCAGGGGATCGTGAATCCACACCCGCATGCCGAAGCTCGTCAGCTCGCGCACGATGTCGATGACCCGGCTGTTGCGCAAGTCCGGGCAATTCTCCTTGAACGTCATGCCCAGCACGATCACGTCGCCGCCCTTCACCGGCAGGTCGTGAGAAATGAGCTGCTTGACGACCTGCTCGGCCACGAACTTGCCCATGCCGTCGTTGATGCGGCGACCGGCCAGGATCACCTGCGGCGTGTAGCCGAGCATCTCGGCCTTGTGGGTGAGGTAGTACGGATCGACGCCAATGCAGTGTCCACCGACGAGTCCGGGGCGGAACGGCAGGAAGTTCCACTTCGTGCCGGCCGCCTCCAGCACTTCGAGCGTGTCGATGCCGATGCGGTGAAAGATCAGCGACAGTTCGTTCATGAGCGCGATGTTCAGATCGCGCTGAGTGTTCTCGATCACCTTGGCGGCTTCGGCCACCTTGATGCTGCTGGCCCGGTACACGCCCGCCGTGATGACCGTGCCGTACATCTCCGCCACGCGCGCCAGGGTCTCAGGCGTGTCGCCCGACACCACTTTGGTGATCTTGGTGAGCGTGCGATGCTTGTCGCCGGGGTTGATCCGTTCGGGGCTGTAGCCCACGAAGAAGTCCTTCTTCCAGGTGAGGCCCGAGTGTTTCTCGATGATCGGGATGCAGACCTCTTCGGTCGCGCCCGGATAGACCGTCGACTCGAACACCACGATGGCGCCGCGCTTGAGGTGACGCCCTACGCTTTCAGACGACGCCGCGAGCGGGCCGAAGTCAGGCGTGTGCGCGTCGTCGACCGGTGTTGGCACCGCCACGACGATGAAGTCGGCTTCGGCAATCACCGCGGGATCGGTGCCGCACGTCAAGTGCACGGCGGCCTTCAGGTCCTCGGTGCTGACTTCACCGGTCGGGTCAACGTGCCGCTGGTAGGCAGCCACCTTCTCGGCCGACAGGTCGAATCCGAGGGTCTTGAACTTCTTGCCGAACTCCACCGCAAGAGGCAGCCCCACGTAGCCGAGGCCAATGACTGCAATCGTGTTCATCTCTGTGTGTTCCCGGACCGAGCGGTTACGCCTTCCGAAAAAGAACACGCCATTTTACCTTGACGGACGTCCCGACGGCCCATGCGTCCACGGAACGGCACGACATTGCACGCGCTCAGCTCAGTACGGACACCACCGCCGCCAGCGCAGCGGCCGTCATGGCGAACTGCAGCGCCGCCTCGGCCCGGGTGCGCATGAAGATCGTGGCCAGCGCGGCCAGTGCCACGCCGGCCATGAGGAAGCGCGGATAGAACTCCACCACCGTGGGCTCGGCCGCACGCGGCGGTGCCAGGCGCCGGCCCGCATCCACCACGGCGTTGGCAATGTCGCGATCGGCATCGCGATCGAGTTCGAAGTACTGACCGCTGGCGCTGTCGGCGATGCGCATCAGCGACGCACGGTTGAGGCGAGAGATCGCGTGCGGAGCGGGTTCTTCGGTGGCTCCGACCTGAACCTCGGGCAGCCAATCGCCAGCCAGGGTGCCCACGCCGACCACGAAGATGGGCACCTTTGCGTCGCGGGCGCGGGCGATCGACCGCGCCACCTCTCCACTCCAGGCTTCGCCGTCCGAGAGCATCAGGAATACGCGTGCGTTGGACGACACACCGTGCAGTTCCTCGTCCTTGTCGAGAATCCGCAAGCCCCACACCACCGCTTGCTCGAGGTCAGTGTCCCAGGTCGTGTCGTCTTCCAGCCGAAACGGCGGCCGCGCGCTCAGGTGATCGAGAAAGAAGAACACCGTGTTGGGATCGCGCGTCAGGCGAATCTGCGGCGTGGCGATATGCGCGAACACGGCCAGCGCCATGCGGTCGTCCGGCCAGCTGAGGGCGTCGCCCAGGCGGCGCACAAAGGCCATCGAGCGCTGCCAGCGGTTGCCGGCCACGTCCTTCACGTGCATCGACGCGGAGCCGTCCTGCAGGACCACGAGGTCCACGCCGGCGCGCGCTACGGTCGTGGCCACGCCGCGGGGCCGCGCCACGGCCGCGACCAGGCACGCCGCGGCCGTAATCAGGCACAGCCACACCGGCAGCGACCCGAGCACCCGGTGACGTTCCGGCACGGGCAGCAGGCGCGTCGCCCTGAGCGCGCGCACCTCAGACCAGCGCCCCAGCAGCCGCCACATCCACACCGCGGCCAGCACGGCGGGCGCCGCCAGCAGCCACAGCGCGCCGGGAACGCCGAAGGTCACCTGCGCCTCAGCCCTTGCGTTTGATGGTGGAGCCGGGCGTTGCCTCGGGCTGCGCCTCGCGATCGCCAAAATCCATCGGCGCGATGGTCTCGAACTTCTCTGACTTCACGTCGGGCGGCCGCGCGCCCGGGGCGCCGTGCACGGTGAGTCCACCCTGCGGAGGCGCCAGGCCTGGCGCATCCGCGGCCGCGCGACCGCGGCCGACCACGCGCGCGCGGGCCACGACATCGCGCGTGCGCGACACGAACTCGAAGTTCCAGGCGGCGTCCGCGCTGGTGGGCTCGGCCTTGAGCACCTCGCCGTACGCCTCGACCACGCTGTCGAGCCGCTCGGCCATCGCCATGCCGGCCTCGCCCGACCGGCGGGCCACGCGGTAGGCCGCGTTGGCGGCCGTGAGCCTGACGGCGGGATCCGGATCGCCGCCCCGCGTGCGCACCAGGTCGTCATAGCGCGCCAGCCAGTAGTCGCCGGTCGCCTTCTGCTGCGCCCCGGTGTCGGCGACGGCGCGCAACGCGGCCGGCAGCCAGCGCATGAGCGGCGAGGCGGGCGGTGGCGACGGCACGTCGTTCCGCAACAGCACGAGCGCTTGCCAGACGGTAGCGGTCGCCTCGAGCCGCGTCGACTCGGCCCAACACACGCCGGCCCCGGCGACGAGCAGCGCGGCCAGTACGACTCGACCCAGGATGTTCGTCATACGCCCTCTCAGGGAAATGTCGAGAACTGCGGTACGGTGAGCCGGAGCGCCGCGGCCAGCAGAAAGCAGCCGGCGGCGCCAAGCGCCAGCACCGCGAAGCGCGGCTGCCGGCTGGTGTACCTGGTGACCTGGATGGCGCCCACCGCGGCGCGGTCGATGTCGTTGACGGCGTGCAGCAACGACTGCTCATCGCGCGCCACGTAGTAGCGGCCGCCCGTTTTCTCGACCGCGGCCTGCCACTGCGCGTCGGGAATGCCGTCGCCGAACGCCTTCCCGTAGTTGGTGCGCACGAAGTAGAGCGGGATGGCGTTGTCGACCGCGCTCTTCAGAATGTCGTCGAGGCTACGGCCGTGCACGAGCGAGGTGGTGTCCTCGCCGTCGGTGAAGATCACCATCAGGTTGCCCGAGGCGTCGAGGAACTTGAACGCCTTGAAGATCTCGATGCTCTGCTCGAGCGCGCTCGCGATCACCGTGCCGGGATCGGGAAACAGCGAGAACTCGATCGGATCGCCGATGAGCGCGATGCTGAGCAGCAGGTTGTCGTAGTCGCTCGTAAACGGCGTGATCACATATGCACGATCGCCAAACTCGATGAGCGCCATCAGGTCGTTGTACTTGCCGCCGCGGCGCAGTTCGATGAAGCGCTTGGCCGCCGCCACCGTCGTGAAGAAGGCGGGCTCCGTTTCGGCCCGGGTGTTGAGCGATCCGGCCTTGAAGGCCGTCTGCATGCTATCGGACGCGTCGATCATCACCGCGATGCGCCGGCCAGGATAGGTGACAGTGTTCGAGACGAGCGCCGTGAAGGGCTCGGCCAGGGCCAGCAGGGCCAGAGGCAGGCCGAGGCCCGCCAGCACGAGCGGCAAGTGACGCGTCCACGCCAGACGCGAACTGCGAACCGGGCCGAAGAGCGCGGGCACGGCAACTGCGTCGGAGGCGGGACGGGCACCAAGCGAGATCCGGGCGGCGAGCACGACGAGCGCGAGCCCGGCGATGGCGGCGGCGGCGAGCAGAGGATCGTCGCGAAACGCAAACTGCACGCCCTCCGCCGCCATCGCGCGCCAGTCGGCGACAAGGGTCTGCGCCAGGTCCCGCAGGGCGGTGAAGTCCATCAGACCCCGGGCGCCTGAGGCGGAGGCGCGGCCCGGTGGAACCACTCGCGTGGCGACCAGAGACGCTCGCGCGCCACCTCGCGGGCCACCGCGCGCGCCGTGGCGACGGCCTCGTCGATGGGTCCGCGGTCGTCGAGACTGGCGTCTTGCACGTACTGCGCGCAGGTGAGCGAATCGAGGCTCTCGCGGAGGCGCTCGAGCCGTGCGCGGTCGGTGGCCGAGGCGCCTGGTGGCAGTGCCGCCAGCGCCCGGCCAACCGCGTCGCCGGTGACGTGCGCGGTGAGTGCCGTACGAGCCCGCCGCCAGCGGCGCTGCACGAGTAGCCGCCCTTCTGGTGTCGGCGCGAGTGCTCCGAGCCGCGCCTGACGCACGCCGCTACGCATCACGGCGGCGGCCACCAGACGCACGGCGCTGTGGGCCTCGCCCAGCGTCTCCGGCGTCCAGCCGGCGGCGGCATCCCGCGCGAGCCCATCGAGGACGCCTCCGACCTGGCTGAGCACCTGCCGGTCCGCCACGTGTCCGGCCAGCGCCGGACGGCCCCTGCGCAACCGCCCGACCAGCGGCGTGAGCGCACCGAGCGCCGCGACGGCGCCGAGGGCGCCGAGCACGAGCGCAGCCGCGCGGAAGCCGCTGGCGCGAAAGCGGAGTGCGTCGATGCGGCCCAGGCTCGCCGCGGCGCCGTCGCGGATGTCCGCTGCCTCGACCGGCACCTGCGACACCACGCGAATGGCCAGCTGCGGCATGACGTGCACCAGGTCGCGGCCGGCGAGCGAGGCGTCGGCGCCGGCCTGGCTCTGCACGCGGTAGGCGATCGCCAGCGGCGGCAGCTTCACGTCGCGGCCAATGACGTCGGGGTCGAGCAGACGCAGCTGGTAGACGTACTGGAACAGCCGGCGGTCACCCTGCCGCACATCGGGCGGATGGCTGCCGCCCACGATCTCGAAGGGCATGAGCTGCACCGACGCCACCGACAGCCGGGACTCGTCGGGCACCGCCCGCAGGCTGCTCGTCTCGAGTACCGCGCAGGTGAGCGTCACCTCGACCAGCTCGCCGACGTGAATCGCACCCGACGACGCGCGCCACCAGCACTGCAGCGGCGCGTCGGCAGACAGCCTCGGCACGGCCGGAGGGACCGCTGGCGCAGGGGCCGGTTGACCGGCGCTTGCGGGCCGGGCCAGCAGCGTGGCCGTCAGCATGAGGCACGCCCTCAGGCCACTCATCGCGCCACCTTCCTGAGCCGCCGCTCGGCCACGAACTCGGCCAGCGCGATTTCACCAGCCGCCTGGTCGGGCCCGAGCACGACCACGTCGAGGTCGGCGTCGCGCGCCATCTGGGCCACCTTGGCCTGCCAGGCCTTGGCGCGTTCGCCGAGCGCCCGAAAGGCCGCGCGCGAGAGCACCCGCGAGCCGCCGCCTTCCACGTCGCGCACGGTGATCCAACCTGACGACAGCGGCGGCATCGCATACGCGAAGGCGCTGTCGACCATCACCAGGAACACATCGTGCGTCACGTTGACGTAGACGAGTTCTTCGACGAAGCGCCGGGCGTCGTCGAAGAGAAAGTCCGAGATCACGGGCACGAGCGACGGTCCGCGCAAGCTGCCCGCGAGCGCGCCGCCGATGCCGCCCCGGCCGACGAGCGGTTCCAGGCCGCGGCGGGCCTCGTACGCTTCGAGGCAGTGCACCACGTGGCCCCGGCCGGTGCGCGCGGGAATCCCCGCCACCTGCGCGAAGCCGCCGTCGAAGGTGAGCAGCCCGAACCGGTCCTGGAAGAACGCGGCCGAGAGGCCGATGGTGGCCAGCGCGCGGCCCACGACCGCGGCCATCGGCGTGCCGCCTGAGCCGCAGCGCGTCGAGAGCGACGCGTCGGCCACGGCCAGCACCGTCGCCGTGCTTGGCTGGTCGAACTCGCGGACGACCAGCGGCGAGAAGTTGGTGATTGACGACTGCGCCCAGTCGATCGCCGAGAAGCGATCGCCGGCCTGCCAGTCGCGCAGGCCCACGAAGTCGAAGCCCGAGCCGTCGGCGCGGCTGCGATGCTCGCCGGTCGTGCCGCTCGACAGGCGCTTCAGCACCAGCAACTCGATCGTGGCGAGCGCGTTCAGGTCGACGAGCGTCGTGGCGGCCGGCGCGTGCATCATGGGATCGGCACCTCGGCGAGCACGTCGGCAATGACGGCCTCGGGGGTGAGCCCGTGCGCGGCGGCGTGGGGACCAAGCCAGATCCGGTGGCCGAGCACAAACGGCGCCAGCGCCTGGATGTCCTCGGGATACACCTCCGCACGTCCGCCCTGCAGCAGCGCCCAGGCCTTGGCGAGCCGGCTCCAGCAGATGATCGCGCGCGGCGACGCGCCCAGGTCCACGCCCCGCTCGACCAGCGCCGACGGCGAGTGCTCGAGCCAGTCGGTCTGCGGGTCGCGAGGGCGGGTGGCTCCGACCAGCCGTTGCACGTAGCGGCCCAGGCTCTTGTGCAGGAACACGCGCTCGCTGATGAGGCCGCGCAGCTGGATGATGCGGGCCTTCGACAGGAGCGGGCGCAGCGTCATGCGCTTGAAGTCGAAGTCGACGAGCTTCTCTTCCTGTTCCTTGGGCAGGTAGCCGATCTGCACCATGGCCGCGAAGCGATCCGTGGCGGCTTCCGACAGCGGGAACGTGCCCTGACCCAGTTCGATTGGGTTCATCGTGGCGATGGCGAAGCTGAACGCCGGCAGGTCGTAGGTGTCCTTCCCGACGGTAATCGTGCGGTCCTGCAGCCCTTCGAGAAATGCGCTCTGACTCTTCAGGGGAATCCGATTGATCTCGTCGAGCAGAATCACTTCGGCCGAGGCCATGGGGCCAAACTCGGTCACGAGTTGGCCGGTGGCGGGGTTGATCATCTGGAAGCCCACCACTTCGGTGGGCTGCAGATCCGCCCGGCCCTGGATGCGAGCGAACTTCGCGTCCGAGATCGCGGCGAGAATCACGCCGAAGAATGTCTTGCCCACACCCGGCACACCGCGCAGCAGCAAGTTGCCGGCATTCACCTGCCGCTCGGACCGTTTGTCGTAGGTGGTGGGAATCTCCGACATCAACACCACGTTGGCCACGGCCTTGGCCATGTCGTAGCCCACCAGCGCACGGGCGCCTTCGGCGAGAACAGCGTGATGGAAGTCGAGGGCTTCCTGCAGATCGGCGTGCATGCGGCGGGCGGTTGGGAGAATCCTACACTGCCGGAGGCGTCACGACGAGCGCTTCGACGCCCACGGGTGTTTCGGTGACCCAGGTCCCACCTCGATGATCGACGGCGACGGGCGCGCGGCAAACCACTCGACGCCGCCTCGCGACGGAAACCGGCGGGCGTAGGCGCCCAGCCACTCGGCCGCGAAGGGCTCGACATCGGCGGTCGACACGAGCGCCCAGGCGCTGCCGCCAAAACCGGCACCGAAGCTGGTCGCGCCGTACGCGCCACAGGCGCGCGCTAGCGACACGAGCGCCGACGTCTCGGGCACCTGATTCTCGAGGACGTCCTCGGCATCGCGCTGCGAGGCGGCCGACAAGCGACCGATCGCCGTAGCATCCCCATCGGCGCACGCCCGCGCCGCCTCCGGCACCCGGCCATCCTCCGCTACAAAATGGGCCAGACGTCTGAGGAGCGCGTCGGTCGTGAACGCTCCGGGCGGCGCGGCAACGACCCGGCCACGCATCTCGTCGAGTGCGCCGGGGCCCGCCAGCGCCGCCGCCAGTGACGCGGCCGGCACGGTGGCCCCGCCGTTCCAGCAATCCAGCAACGCGCGAGCGGAGAGCGCCGCCCGGTTGAAGCGGTCCTTCACCGACCCCGCCTTGTCGGCATGGACGCCGCTCGACGCCACGACAAACGTCCAGTGGGCCGGAAGCGGCGTCTCGTCCAGGGCCGTGGCCGGCATGAACCTGAACTGGCTGACGTGACCGGCGCGGCACGCCATGATCGCGGTGTGGTCTTCGCTGCCGCCGTGCGTGCCCACCCCGGCGGTGCCGCGCAGCCGGCCGAAGTCCATCCCGTTTTCGATGCAGCCGTAGTACGACGCGATGTCCTCGACGGTGCGCAAGTCGGCGTGCCACTCGTCGCGGTCCGCCAACTGCGCCCGGGTCGCCAGGGCCGTCGCGACGGCCACGACGAGCGCACTCGAGCTGGACATCCCCGCGGCCCTTGGAAGGTCGCTGACAAACATGAGGTCGAGCCCGAGCGACGCACCGGGAAAATTCCGGGCAAGCCGGCGGGCCACCACCTGGACATACGAGGCCCAGCCCGTCAGCGTCCGCGTCTGGTCGGTCGGGTCGATCTCGGCGCTCACCTCGGATCGCAGGTCGCGCACCCGCACGCGCCCGTCGTCCCGAGGCCCGGCGGCCACCGCGAAGCCGCGCGGCGCCGCAGCCACGAGGGTGCGGCCGCCGCCGTAGTCGGTGTGCTTGCCGAGCACTTCGAGACGGCCCGGCACGAACCACGACCAGGTGGGAGGTACGCCGAGATCCCGCTCGAATGCCGCGCACACGAGCGCGATTTGGGCGGCCCGCGACGCCGCATCATCGGCCGCCATGCCGAGCGCGGCGAGCCGATCGCTCAGGCTCACAAGCGCGGCTCCACGCCTACCAGCCGGTGGCTGACGGCCCTGATGTCGGCGCGGCTCGTCAGGTCGAGCACGGCGCCCTGCGCTCTGAGCACCCGCACGCGCGAGCCGCGCGAGACGGCCAGCATGACGGCATCGGGCAGTTCATACTCGCCGCGAGAGGACGGCGGCACGTCGCGGCACGCAGCCAGCATCGTCTGGTCGAAACGCCAGAGGTTCATGCTGATGAGCGCGTCTGGCCCCGACGCCTCGACGGCGCCGGCCGGCGGCTTCTCGCGCAGGTTCGAGAGCCACCCCGCGTCGTCCACGTCGACGGTGGCAAACCGCGCCACGCGGTGCATGTCGAATCCGCTCTCGGCGCCAAGCGACGCGCGGGTAAACGCCGACAGGCCGCAGCCATCGAGGCCGACGAGCGCCTGGACGGCGCCGAGCGGATACAGGTTGTCGCCGTTCACGACCAGGAACGGCCGGTCGCCGACAACCGGCGCGGCGGCGAGTACGGCGGCGGCGGTGCCATTCGGGGTGGCCTGCACCGCGAAGTGGACGCGCAGCCGGGCGCACCGCGACGGCGCGTAGTGCGCGCGCAGATCGTCGTGCGCCGGCGGCACGACCAGGCACGCGTCGGTGCATCCCGCATCGGCCAGGGCGCTGAGCGCGAAATCCAGGAAGGGCCGGCTGGCGCCGTCGCCCACCGGCATCATCACCTTGGCCCCGGCATCAGCGGCCGCGTCCTGCGCCTCGCTGAGGGTGGCCACCGCATCTGGTGCCCGCATGCGCCGGCCCATGCCCCGCGCCAGCACCACCGCCATCATTGGCTCCACATCCTCGCAACCGAGCGTCCCATGACGACCCCGCTGACCACCAGCAACGCCCCGGCGACTGCCGCCTGAGCCATCTGCCCCATGAGCAGCAGCCCGACGCCGAAGAGCGCGCTGTAGACGAACACACAACTGGCCCCCCAGCCGACAAACGCGGACTGGATGTCGTCAGACGGCGCCAGGCCGCCACAGGCGCGGCGCACTGTGGCCCACCCCGGACCCGCCGGGCGCGCGAGCGTGTAGAAGCGGCGCAGGGTGGCCTCGTCGGTCGGTGGCGTGAGCCACGTGGCGGCCAGCCACACCGCCGTCGTGATCTCCACCGTGACGATGAGCGACACGTGCGAAGGAATTCCCGCGCCGTTGCGCTCCAGCACGAGCAACGCCACCGCCAGCACGAACGAGCTGACCATCGCCGCAATCTCGCTCCAGGCGTTGATCCGCCACCAGAACCACCGCAGCAGGTACAGCAGGCCCGTGCCGGCCCCAATCGACAGCAGCAGGTTGAAGGTGCCGCGGGCCGATTCGAGCACGAGCGTCAGCAGGCCCGCCGCGATCATCAGCGCGGCGGTCACCAGCCGCCCCGCCATCACGTAGTGCCGCTCGGTGGCATCGGGCTTCAGGAAACGTCGATAGAGATCGTGTACGAGATACGACGTGCCCCAATTGAGATGGGTCGAGATGGTGGACACATAGGCCGCCAGCAACCCCGCCACCATCACGCCGAGCACGCCGGGCGGCAGGAACGTGAGCATGGCGGAGTAGGCCATGTCGTGGCCCACGAGTGCCGGGTCCACGTGCGGCAACGCGCGGCGGATGTCGGCAATCTCCGGGAACACGACCATCGAGGCCAGCGCCACGATGATCCACGGCCACGGCCGTAGCGCGTAGTGCGCCACGTTGAAGAACAGCGTGCCGGCCATGGCGTCGCGCTCCGATTTCGCCGCGAGCATCCGTTGCGCGATGTAGCTGCCGCCGCCGGGCTCGGCACCGGGGTACCAGGTGGACCACCACTGCACCGCGAGCGGCACGATGAAGACCGGCACGGCCACCGTCCAGTCGGTCAGATCCGGCACGAAGGTCAGCGTCGACGGATCGATCTTGGCGAACAATCCTTCGAGGCCGCCGACGGCAGGATGCTGGAGCGCGTAGTAGGCGGCCGTCACCGACCCGCCCATCGCGATCCCGAACTGGATGAAGTCGGTGACGAGTACGCCCCACAAGCCCGAGGTGGCCGCAAAGGCAATATTGATCACGCCGCATACCAGCAGCGTTTGACCGATCGGCCAGCCGAGCAGCACGTTGGCGATCTTGGCCGCGGCCAGGTTCACCGACGCCATGATCACGACGTTGAAAACGACGCCGAGATACACGGCGCGAAAACCGCGGACCCAGGTGGCGGCCGGACCCGAGTAGCGCAGCTCGTAGAACTCCAGGTCGGTGAGCACGCCCAGGCGGCGCCACAGCCGCGCGTAGAAGTACACAGTGGTCATGCCGGTCAGCAGAAACGCCCACCACGCCCAATTCGCGGCGATGCCGCCCTGCCGCACCAGGTCGGTCACGAGATTCGGGGTGTCGGTGCTGAAGGTCGTGGCCACCATCGACACGCCGATGAGCCACCACGGCGCCGCCCGGCCCGACGTGAAGAACTCGGCCGTGCTCGATCCGGCCCGCCGCGCCATCCACACGGCCGGCACGAACGAGAGCGCGAGCGAGACGGCGACGATGATCCAGTCGAGCGTGGTGAGCTGCACGGGCTAGACGCTCACGATGCCGAGCTTGGGGTTCGTGCGCCAACGTCCGCGCGTGAAGTCGGGCACGTCCATGGTGCGGGCGCGCTTGGTGGTGGACTGCATACTGAGCTCGACCACCGCGCTGAGCGAAGCGGCGTCGTAGACGTTCATGTCGGTCGGCAGTCCCTCGCGCAGGCACTTGACAAGGCGATAGTCTTCGATGTAGTCCATGCCGCCGTGACCTGCGCCGGCGGCCCGCGTCTCGATCTCTTTCCAGAGCGGATGGTCGAATTCGTCGCGCAGGTCGGCGGCGGCGATCCACTGATGCGGCGTGCCGCGTCCCTCGATGTAGACCCGGTCTGGATAGCCCTGGAACATCCCCGTGGTGCCCTGCACGAGGTTGATGCGACTGTAGGGGCGCGGCAGGTTGGTGCAGTGCTGCACCATCACGGTCTTGCCAAGCGCCGTCTTGATCAGGCTGGTATTGACGTCGCCGAGCGTGAAGCGCTCGCGCCGCTCGGGCGCGTCGGCCGGGAAGTGAGCGCGGGCCCAGTCCTGCAAGCCGCGCGAGGGACCGCTCATCGAGACCAGGTAGTCGAAGCGATCGCCACGGTTGATGTCGAGGCAGTTGGCAATCGGCCCAAGGCCATGCGTCGGATACGGATTGCCGTTGAGCTTCATCGACCAGGCCCGGCGCCACAAGCCTTCATCGCGCTTCTCGAACTTGATCTCGCGGAGGTCGTGCAGGTAGCCACCTTCCGCGTGCAGCACGTCACCAATGGCGCCCTGGCGCACGAGGTTGAAGGCCATCATCTCGGCGCGGTCGTAGTTGCAGTTCTCCATCATCACGGCGTGGCGCTGATGCTTCTCGGCCGCCTCGACGAGCGCCCAGCAATCCTCGAGGGTCATGGCCGCGGGCACCTCGGTAGCCGCGTGCTTCCCCGCCTTGATGGCCGCGAGCATCACCGGCACGTGCCATTCCCACGGGGTGGCCGTATAGACCAGGTCGAGGTCTTCGGTCTCGCAGAGCCGCTCGAAATCGCGCGGGCCGCGGGAGTACACCGCCGGCGCGGGATGCCCCGCCGCCACGATCGCCAGTGCCGCCCAGGTGGTGCGTTCCTCGCGAATGTCGCACACGGCCGTGATGCGGCAGCCGGGGATCTTGAGCAAGTTCTCGACGTGCCCGCCCCCCTGCAGGCCCACGCCGACAAAGCCGATGCGCACGAGCGGAAGAGGCGGCGCGGCATAGAAGCCTGCCGCAGCAGGCACCTGCGCCGCGAGATCAGTGGAGAGCGCGGCGGAGCCGGCGGCCACGGCCGCAGTGCCGATCTTCAGGAACTCGCGGCGATTGAGGGCATCATCGGCCGGACTGCGCATCGCGAGATGCTACACCCGCGCCAGTGCGGCCGTCGACCGGACGAGCTGCCGATCGCCTTTAGGTCGGACCGAACAGTCGTGTACGACCCTACCTGAAGCCATCGAACGGGTCGGGCGCCGAGGAACGGCTGGTGAACTCGCCGTCCGAGGCCACGCCCGGCTGCCTGCGGCCGCGCGCGCCGCCCCAATTGAGCACATCTCCGGCAGGATCGCGCGCAGGGAACAGGCGAGATCCGGACGACGAGGGCGGCCGGGCCGTGTGAAATCCGTACGCGGCGAGCGCGAGGATCGTGGCGGTGGCGACGTACGACGCCGCCAGATGAGCGTGAACCGCAGAGGCGCGAAGGTCACGGCCCTAAGCCGTGGCGTGCCCGCAGCGTGGCTTCCAGCGCGGGTAAGCCCGCGGTGTCTTTGGGTCGCGCCGTCGCCCGTTTACTGGCGATGACCCGGTCGAGGGGCAGAATCCGGACCACGACGCCTTCGATCTCACGTTCGATGCCGCGCGCGTACTCATCAGCGAATGTCCCCAGCCCGTGTGCGGTCAGCACGACGTCGATCCGCGAGAGTCCATCTCCCCCGAAGGCCGGCGGCTGCATGCCAAAGCCAGAAATCCAGAACCCGCCGGCATCCTGGGCGGCCCGCGTGATTTGATCGGTAGCCAGCGATTCGAACCACAGGTCGATATCCTGAGTCGCGACCGGCGCGCCCTCGAGCACCGCCGCGCCCATCCCGATGATCAGAAACTTCACGCCGCGCGTTCGCAGAGCGCCGAACAGCGCGCGCTCAGCGGGCGTGAGTGCGAAGTCGTCCACGACTCAGTCCTCGACGCAGGCGTTCGGCCGGCGTCAGCTCGAGACAGCGCAGCGCGTGGTACACGTCGCCGGGATCCACGTCAGGATGCGCGGCCGCCACCTGGTGCGCGCGCTGCCACAACGACTCGGAATGCCGCGCCCACGCCTGTTGTTCAGGAGTCAGCATCTCCAGCGAGCCCGAGGTCGAGGCGTCCACCGTCACATTATAGACAGGCTCCGCCGTTTCTGGAGATGGCGGAGTCGGTCGCCACCATGCGACATACGAGGAGTGCTTTCACCAACCGACGCTACGTGTTCGCCGACAGCTGGGCCACCGCCGCCGCGCACGTGGACTACGTGCGAGCGCTGCGCGTCAACGCGGTGGTCCAGTCGGAGTTCGAGGGCGGCATCGAGATGGTGCGCCGCGCGCTTTCCCACAATGAGCGCGACGACGACGAGATCGAGCGCGTGGCTGAGAATCTGCGGCGCGCGGTCTGCGAGCCGGGCCCCGCCTGAGCGGGATGCACGCTCCCAGAAAAGACGGCCGCGGGACGGGCGGCCGTGGGACAAGGAGGTTGAACCGAGAGGCGTACTACGAGCGCGCGCGCACCGACGCCGGCACGCCCGCAGGCTCGGCCTGCGACGGGGCGGCGGAGTCTACGAGGCTCCAGGCATCGGCCTCGGCAAGTAGCTGAGCGGCCAACTGCGTGTGCAGGGCGTGGCCGGCGCGATGCGCCACCACGTGGCCCAGCACCGGACGGCCGAGCAACGACAGGTCGCCGACCGCATCGAGAATCTTGTGGCGCACGCACTCGTCTTCGAAGCGCAGCGGGTTCAGCGGGCCGGTGTCGCCGATCACAATCGCATTGTCGAGCGAACCGCCCAGGGCCAGACCCTGCTGACGCATCCACTCCACTTCCTTCAGGAAGCCGAAGGTGCGAGCCGAGGCGATGTCGTCGAGGAAGGTCTGCTCGGTGATACGGGTGGTGCGCGACTGGTGGCGCAGCATCGGATGGTCGAAGCTGATGGTGTAGCTGACCTTGAAGTGATCCGACGGATAGATGGCGATGTGCTTGTCGCCGCTCGCCACGCTGACCGGGCGCAGAACCTTCAGGTAGGTGCGAGGCGACGAGAGGCGCTTCAGGCCGGCTTCCTGGATGAGGAACAGGAAGGGCGCGGAGCTGCCATCCATGATGGGCACTTCGCGCTGGCTGAGCTCGATGATGAGGTTATCGACGCCGGCGCTGACGAGCGCGGCCAGCAGGTGCTCCACGGTTTCCACCGTGGCGCCGCTCTTGCCGAGCACCGTGGCGTACTGAATACCGGTGACGTTCTCGACGCGCGCAGGAATGTCGACGCCCAAGTCGGTACGACGGAACACCACGCCGGTGCCCGCCGGCGCCGGCTTCAGCGTCAGGCTCACCTTGGTGCCCGAGTGCAGGCCGATACCCGCACACGAAACCTGCCGTCTCAGGGTCTGTTGAAACTCCATCGCTTGTCTGTCGGCTTCTTTAGCAAACGGTATGCCCACTTCTGCCGACTCGAACACATGCATGTAACCCGTTTAATTGGAACAATTTATATGAATTCAATCGGCTCGGAAAAATCGATTGTGTGGCTTTGCAACCACAGTCCCAAACACCACAGGTGTGGTCGGCTTGACACAGTCCTGGCGCCGTTGGCCTATTTGAGCAACTCCGCAAGGAACCGACCTGTATGCGAGGCGGCCACCTTCGCCACCGTCTCCGGCGTGCCTTGCGCCACCAGGCGTCCGCCGCCCTCACCGCCCTCGGGACCGAGGTCAACCACCCAATCGGCCGACTTGACCACATCGAGGTTGTGCTCGATGACCAGCACCGTGTTGCCTTGGTCGACCAGCCGATTGAGCACGTCGAGCAGCTTGTGGACGTCCTCGAAGTGGAGGCCGGTCGTGGGTTCGTCGAGAATGTAGAGCGTGCGGCCCGTGCCGCGCTTCGACAGTTCCTTTGAGAGCTTGACCCGCTGGGCCTCGCCGCCTGAGAGCGTGGTGGCCGACTGGCCGAGCGTGACGTAGCCGAGCCCCACGCTTTCGAGCGTGCGCAGCTTATTGGCGATGAGCGGGAAGTTCTCGAGCAAGGGCAGCGCCTGGCTCACCGTCAGCTCGAGCACTTCGGCAATCGACTTGCCGCGGTACTTCACGTCGAGCGTCTCGCGGTTGTAGCGCCGGCCTTTGCACTGCTCGCAGGTCACGAACACGTCGGGCAGGAAGTGCATCTCGATGGCGATGACGCCGTCGCCCTGACACGCCTCGCAGCGGCCGCCCTTCACGTTGAACGAGAAGCGGCCCGGCTTGTAGCCGCGCGCCTTGGCCTCGGGCACCATCGCAAACAAATCGCGGATGAACGAGAAGAGGCCGGTGTAGGTGGCGGGGTTCGACCGGGGCGTGCGTCCGATGGGCGACTGGTCGATCTCGATCACCTTGTCGATCTGGTGGACGCCTTCGACGACCCGGTGCAGGCCCGGCTCGTCAGACGAGCGATAGATCTGCTTGGCGAGCGCCTTGTACAGAATGTCGTTGACGAGCGTGCTCTTGCCCGAGCCGCTCACGCCGGTGACGGCCACGAACACCCCGATGGGGATGCGGACGTCGATGTCCTTCAGGTTGTTGGCGCGAGCGCCCCTGATTACGATCTCGTGTTTGCCGGGCGCACGCCGCGCGCGCGGGGCGTGAATCAGCTTGGCGCCGCGCAGATACTGGCCCGTCAG
Organism: Acidobacteriota bacterium; assembly: GCA_031376505.1. Classification (GTDB taxonomy): domain Bacteria; phylum Acidobacteriota; class Vicinamibacteria; order Vicinamibacterales; family UBA2999; genus CADEFD01. Next base: position 19,815 of record JANMDX010000083.1, on the reverse strand, counting down.
GGAGTCGGCGGTGGCGGCCAGCTGCGCGGGCGTGCCCTGGAACATCACCTGCCCGCCATGTTCGCCGGCGCCTGGCCCCAGGTCCACGACGTAGTCGGCCATCCGGATCGTCTCTTCGTCGTGCTCGACAACAATCACCGTGTTGCCCAGGTCGCGTAGCCGGGCCAGCGTGGTGAGCAAGCGGCGGTTGTCGCGCTGGTGCAAGCCAATCGACGGCTCGTCGAGCACGTAGAGCACACCCGTCAGATTCGACCCGATCTGGGTGGCCAGGCGGATGCGCTGCCCTTCCCCACCAGACAGCGTGGCGGCGCTGCGGCCAAGCGTGAGATAGCCCACGCCGACCTCGTCGAGGAAGCGCAGACGCTCGCGGATCTCCTTGAGGATCCGGCTCGCAATCAGCGTCTCGCGCTCGGTGAGCGTCATGGCCTCGAACACCGCCAGCGCCTCGGTGATAGGCAAGCCGACGTAGTCGGGCAACGAGCGGCCCTTCAGGCGCACCGCCCGGCTCTCGGGCCGCAGCCGTCCGCCTTTGCACTCCGGGCAGTCGCGCAGGGCACGGTAGGCGTCAAGTTCGGTCTGCGCGTCCCAGGCCCCCTCGTCGAAGCGGCGGCGCAAGTTCGGGATCACGCCCTCGAAGTCCTTGCCGTAGGGCTCCGCGGCCTTCGTGGCGGACTTGCGGCGCTTCACGGGGACGGGCTCCTCGTCGTCGTCCTTGACCGTGGTGCCGGGGCCGTGGAGCACCAGGTCGCGCTGCTTCTTGGCGAGCTTGCCGAACGGCACCGACGGGTCGATGCCCCAGTGCGACGAGATGCCCTCGATGGCGGCCCGCACCATCTTCCGGTCGCCCTTCACCCACGGCGCGATGGCCCCTTCGGAGAGGGACTTCTGATCGTCGGGCACGACCTTGCGAGGGTCGAAGTCCCACGTGGCGCCAAGCCCCTGGCAGCCCGTGCAGGCGCCGTGCGGCGAGTTGAACGAGAACGCTCGGGGCGTCATCTCGGGCACGCTGATCCCGCACACCACACACGCGAGCTTGCGCGAGAACAACCGGTCGCCGCTGTCGAGCGCGTTGATGACGACGACTCCGTCGGCCAGGTCCAGCGCCGCCTGCACCGAGTCGGTGAGCCGCTTCTCCATGCCCGACCGCATGATCAGCCGGTCGATCACCACTTCGATGGTGTGGTTCTGCCGGCGATTGAGCGCCAGGTCGTCTTCGAGGCCCTTGAAGACGCCGTCGATGCGCGCCTTGGTGAAACCGCGCGCGACGATGGCCTGCAGTTCCTTTTTGAACTCGCCCTTCCGCCCGCGCACGATTGGCGCCAGCACGTTGATGCGGGTGTCCTGCGGATACGTCATCACCAAATCGATGATGCGCTCGAGCGACTGCGACGAGATCTCGCGGTCGCAGTTGGGACAGTGCGGCACGCCGGCATTGGCGAAGAACAGCCGCAGGTAGTCGTAGATTTCGGTGACCGTGCCGACGGTGGACCGCGGGTTGGCGCCGGTGGTTTTCTGCTCGATCGAGATGGCCGGCGACAGCCCGTCGATCAGATCGACGTCGGGCTTCTCCATCTGCTCGAGAAACTGCCGGGCGTACGCCGACAGCGACTCCACATAGCGCCGCTGCCCTTCGGCATACAGCGTGTCGAAGGCCAGCGACGACTTTCCCGACCCCGACAGCCCGGTGACAACCACGAGCTGGTCGCGCGGCAGGTCGACGTCGACGTTCTTGAGATTGTGTACGCGGGCGCCACGCACCGCGATCCAGTCGTGCGGCATGTCTATGGTCGGAGAGTCGAGCCAGGATCCAACCTCCTATTCTACCTCTGGCGGCGGAGACGGGTAGTGCGGTGAGTAGGCGCTACCCGCGCGGGCACGAACTGCCCAGACACTGCATCGCACCGCGGCGCCTGGAACGCGAGAACACGGCCGAAGATCTGCGCCAGTCGCCCGGCCTCACCCAACCGCGCGGCTGGCCTCGCTCTTGCAGCCTGGACGGTGTCCGCGGCACCTCTCGCACGTCGTCAGCTGGCACGCTGCCGTCCGGACAAGGAGGCCAGACACCCGAGGTCAGAAAAACGAGGCGTGAGATGGAAAGACGAGTAGGCAGATGGCAAGCCGCAACACTGGTCGCGGCGATGACGGCAGGCGCCGGGACCGCCGGCGCGCAACAGCGGCCGCAGGAACCGGCCAGTGGCGCGGTCTTCAGCGCGGACGTCACCGTGGAGCGGGCCGTGGTCGATGGGCAAGGACGGGTGCAGCGGGAACTGCCGCGCTCGCGGTACCGGATCGAGCGGTTCAGCGGAGGACGCAGCCGCATGGTGATGCTGGCCACCACACCTGAACCGCGCGTAGGCCCGATGGCCGACGCCTACGCGGGGCTCGTCGTCGAGTTCGATGCCGCGGCCGGCGGCGTGAGGGTGCTCGGCAAGGACGGCCGTCCGCTGCCGGGGGCGCCGCCACTGACCGGCAACCTCATGCCCGTGGAGCTGACGGAGGGCGGCGACAACGCCCTCGTACTGACTGACGAGACGACGGCCCGCCGGCGCGACCTGACGCGACAGTTCGGAAGCCGCGTCGGCACGCTCCGCAGGATGGAGCGCTACCTGACGAAGTCGGGCAACCGCGTACAGGAAGTGCTGGTCGCGCCCGCCACGGCCTTGCCAATCGAAGTGAACGTCGTCGAAGGCGGAGTGCTCGAGGAGCGCCACGAATTCGAGTACGAAAACCGAGGACGCGGCCGCCTGGTGCGCACGCGGATGCGATCCGAGTCGCGGTTGCCTGGCGCCACCAACGAGCGCCTCGTCTCAGTCACGACGCTGTCCGACGTGCGCATGGCGGGAGGTGTGGAATGACTCCGCGTCTCGTGATCGCCGCGCTGGTCGCGAACCTCGCCATGATGACCCTGCCCATGCGTGCGTCCGCGCAGGACGTGCCAGTGGTATTCGTCCACGGTATCTTCAGTGGTTCGAGCACCTGGAGCGCCACGTCGCAGCGGCTCGCCAGCGTGCTGCACATCACGCCATATGCGGTCGACATGCCGTCCACAGCCGTGATCGAAACCCAGGCATCTGTGCTCGACAGGGCCATGGGCGGGCTGCCCTCGAACACCATCGCCGTCGGACACAGCCAGGGCGGGCTCATCTCCCGGCACTGGAGCCGGTCGCGGCCACTCGGCGGCATCCTCACCCTCGGCACCCCCCACGGCGGGTCGCAGCTCTCGGCGCGCGCCCTCGACCTCATCAACTTCAACTACCTCGTCTACTCGGTGGCCGGTCTCGCCGGCGCCTACGGGGCGGGCACGGAGTTTGCGACAATCACCGCGGCCATCGCGTCGTCCCTCGCCCACACGCAGCTCCTGTCGTGGAGCGTGGCCAGCGCGATCACCTCATCCGTGGCGGTGGCGTCGTTTGCGCCGGTGGCACCGCAACTGGCGCCAGGGTCACCCTTCCTGCTCGGTCTCAATTCCGCGCCGAATCTCGTCCGGGAGTCTCAGGCGGTCATGCGGCGCGTGGGCTTGGTGTACTCGGCCAACGAATACTGGCGAGGCGGGGCCGCCGTCGGCCTGTCACCGGCCAATCGCGAGTGGGCGTACTGGGTCATTCAGGTAATGCCCCCAGTGTTTGAATACGTCGCGGCGTACATCGACGCCAACTACCCGCCCCTGAACCTGGGGGCTCGTGCGTTCGCGTCGCGACTTCGCAACCTGGCCGGCCTCACGCGAGAACTGGATCCAATGTGGTGCTGGGCCGTGACCGGCGATCGTCTGTGCCGTATCCCCCACGACGGCATCGTGTCGGTCGTTGACCAGTACTATCCCGGCGGCCTGAACTTCGGCGTCAGCGGGCCCGCGCACACGGAGGAATCGGGCAGCAGCGACGCCGCGATCCGGAGCGTGCTGACCGGAGTCATGAACGTCACCGCGCGGGGCGCGGCGCCGCCGCCGCCGCCAATCGGCGGTCCCGGTCCGGGGTCGGTCACCGGAGGCCAGCGCCTCTATGCCGACCAGGAGTGGCGCTCCGCCAACGGCGCGGTCACGTTGCGGTATCAGTCAGACGGCAACCTGGTGCTCAGCGACCTGGGCGGCACGCCGCTGTGGGCGTCTGACACCGGCGGCTCAAGCACCGGTTACACCGAGTTGCAGACCGACGGCAACTTCGTCATCTACGACGCATCAGGCTCGCCGATCTGGGCCACCGCCACCAATGCCCCCGGAGGCTACCTGACCGTGCATGCCGAGGGCTATCTCATGCTCTACAACTCGTCGAACGTCGGCCTCTGGTGGACGGGTAGTGGCTCACCGTAGCCAAGGCGTCCCGACGGCTGGTGCAGGACGTCGCGAGGCGCTGGGCCGTCTGGTGCGTGTCGTGGCGGTAGTGGTCGCCGGCCTTGTGGCCGGCGGCCACGTCGCGGCGCAGCCACCGGCTCCCGTGACCCCCCTCTGGCACGTCGCCGCCAGCGGCAGCGGGACGCCGACCCATGACGACGACACCGCCTACTTCCTGACTGCTGGTCGGGAGGTGGCGGCGGTGAACATCGCGACCGGGGCGCTCCGTTGGAAGACGACGACGGGCGTGCTCAGCCATGACTCAATCTTTGGCACCGCCACGGCGGGAACAGCGCTCGCGCTGTCGGGCGACGTGGTGGTGGCCGGCGACTGGGACGTCGTCGGTTTCGACCGCGTCACTGGCATCCGGCGTTGGATCTACGAAGCTCCGGAAGGTGACGGTCCCGGCCTCTTCCTGGGGCCCGCGCGTGGCGGTGCCGTGTATGCCGGCTCGCCGGGGAGCAGGGTCTATGCCATCGACACGGCCACCGGACGGCTGCGGTGGATGACCACCGTGGTCGATGGCCGGATGACGTCGGTCTTCCGTCCAGTCGTGCACGAACGCGACCTCGTGGTCTCGTATTCGACCTACGTGAATCCCAGTGTCGGGGGACTCGCGGTGCTCGACCCCAACACGGGTCGCCTGCGCTGGCGCGCCGAGTTCCCCAAAGCACGCGAGCCCTGGCAGCACACAAACGCCTCCGGCACACCAGTCGTCATCGACGACCTCGTCATCGGCTCGGCCGGCGACGGAAACATCTACGCGTATGACCTCGCCACCGGCGCCCTCCGTTGGACGTTCCCGCGTCTGACCGGCCCGCTCGAAGGCACGATCGCCGCTACCGACATGGACTTCCGCGCCATCACCGCGACCGGCCGGCTCGTCGTGGCCGGGTCGGCCACCGGCTACGTCGTGGCGTACGACATCGACACCAGGAAGGAAAGGTGGAGGTTCATCGACCGGCTGAGCGGGTCCACTACCCTGGCGCTCGCGGCCGACGACCAGAGTGTCTACGTCCCGTTCTTTGGCGGTTTCATCGTCGCCATCGACCTCGCCACGGGCGCCGAGCGCTGGCGCTACGGCGACTTCACGAAGGGCCTCATCTGGCCGCCCGATCCCGCTGGCAAACGCGTGTTTGCCAGCGGCAGCCTGGCGGGCTTCTTCGCACTTCCCACTCGAACACCGGAGCCGAATCCATGAGACTGCTGTGCACGCTTGCCGCCCTGACCGTTGTCATCGCGTCACCCGGCTGCTCGGACTCCCCGACGGCCGCGACACCGGTACCACCGAACGGACCCCGGAGCGGAATCTGGCGCGGGTCGGCGACCGATGCCGCCAACGGTCAGGGTTCGGTGCGTATGGACCTGACGGAAGCGCTGATCGGCACGAGCCAGGGATTGCTCAACGGGACGTGGAGCGTGACCTTCGCCGATGCGACTCAGAACACGGGGGGTGAGGTGTCCGGGTTCGTGACGGGCTCCACGGTGCAACTGACGTTGAGACGCGCCGTGCCACTCACCTGTCCCAATCCCGGCCCGGTGCCCTCGGTCTACGGGTCGTATTTCGCACTGAATCTCGCGCTGGCCGGCGCGACGATCAGCGGCCCGTACGACTACCAGACATGCTCCGCCGCAGCCGCCGGCGCGATGCACCTGACCCGGCAGTGACTACGACCGGCGCCAGGCCACTTCGGCGACCTGCTGGGCGACGTACGCAGCAAGGCGCGGGTTGTGCCGGACCTCCAGGATCGGGGCCGATCGCCGTCGCGCAACGGGTGATCGAGCGTGCGGCGGCTGGGCGGCGGCACGTGCCGCAACGTCGCCGCGACTCGTTGGTTAGACATCGCGCAGGCGCGAATGCCGATAGCCGTACGCGAGATAGACCCCAAGACCGACCATCAGCCACAGACCGAAACGCTCCCACGCTTGCGGGGGCAAGCCCACCATGATGAACGCACAGGCAAGAGCGCCGAGGGGCGCGATCGCCCATACGAGGGGCACACGGAATGGCCGCGGCCGCTCGGGCTCCACCACGCGCAGCACCAGCACGCCGATGCACACGAGTGCGAAGGCGAAGAGCGTGCCGATGTTCGTGAGGTCATACGTCTCGGCCGCATCGCCCACCGCCGAGGCCAGCGCCACCAGCCCGCCGGTGAGCATGGTGGTCACGTAGGGCACGCGCGTACGGCGATCCACCTTGGCTGCCCACTGTGGCAGCAGGCCGTCGCGAGCCATTGCAAAGAAGATGCGGGGCTGGCCGTACTGGAACACGAGCAGCACGGCTGCCATCGACACGGCGGCCCCAAGCGCCACGATCCAGCCCACGGTGGTGAATCCGGCAATCTCGAGCGCGCGCGCGAGCGGGTCCGCCACGGCCAACTGCTGATAGGGCACCATACCGGTCAGCACGGCGCCGACAATCACGTAGATGAGCGTGCACACCGCCAGCCCGCCGAGAATGCCGATGGGCAGGTTACGTTGGGGGTTGATGGTTTCCTCGGCGGCCGTGGAGATGGCGTCGAAGCCGATATAGGCAAAGAACACGATTGCGGCCCCCTGGTGGATGCCAGTGAAGCCATTGGGCGCAAACGGGTGATAGTTGGCGGTGTTGATGTTGCCGAGCCCTACAGCGATGAAGAGACCCAGCGCCAGCAGTTTCACGACGACCATGGCGTTGTTGGCCGAGGTGCTCTCGCGCACTCCGCGCAACAGCAGCCACGTGATGAAGATCACGATGCCGAAGGCTGGCACATTCACAAGAATCGGCACGCCCAGCAGGTGCGGCGCCGAGTCGACGAGCCCGTGCACCACCGGATTCGAGCTGAGGGCGGCGGTGCGGTAACCCGTCGTCAGCCACACCGGCAGGTCGAGGCCGAACCCGTGGAGGATCGTCGTGAAGTAGTCGCCCCAGGAAATGGCCACGGCGACATTGCCCACGGCGTACTCGAGAATCAGATCCCAGCCGATGATCCACGCGACGAACTCGCCGAGCGTGGCGTAGCAGTAGGCATACGCGCTGCCGGCTTGCGGAATCATCGACGCCAGCTCGGCGTAACACAGGGCCGCAAGTGCGCAGGCGCCACCGAGCAGCAGGAACGAGAACACCAGGGCTGGACCCGCGCCGTAGCGAATCACGACGCCGCTCGGATCGGTCTGTCCGGCGGCGGCCGTGCCGATGGCGCCGAAGATGCCGGCACCGATCACGGCACCGATCGCCAGCATCACCAGGTCGCCCGCGCCCAGCACGCGCCTGAGCGAGTGTTCGGTGCCTTCGTTCGCCATCAGGTCGGCGATCGGTTTGCGCTTGAAGAGTTGCGACATGGGAAGCCCCTGCAATTGGCGCCCTAGGTTAGCCGCGCGCGACCGCCCGCGCAATCACGGAATCGGGGAAAAGCGGTAGAGGGCGTCGGCGGTGGCCGCGATGAACTCGCCGGCCGGGCCGAACGTCACCCCGATGAGCCCGGGGCCAGACACGACGAGTCGCTTCGCGCCGCCCTCCGGGATGCGGTAGATGCCGCTCACGCCGGCCAGCGCTTCCACGACGTGCAGCACGCCGTGCGTATCGAAGGCGAGGCCTTGGGGACGCCCAAAGGTGTGATCCACGACCTCGTGGCGGGCGGTGGCGTCGAAGCGATGCACGGCATCGTGGGATGCGAGCGTGGGCGCGGTGACATACAGGCGCTCGTCGGGGCCCACTGCCAGGTGAAACGCTGCCACGCTGGGCGCCAGCGTCGCAAACATCGCGGTGCGGGCTCCGTCGCGACTGATGTGGTGGATGGTGCCCGTGCGATCGCCCACAAACAGCGTGCCGTCGGGGGCAAAGGCCAGGCCGCAGGGCACGCCGAGTTCACTGGCAAACGCTTCGGAACGGCCGTCGCCGTGCACGCGATAGACGATGCCGTCGTAGCGGCTCGACACATAGAGGTCGCCGTCGGCCGACACGGCCAGGCTCGTCGCATTCACGATGCCGTCGACAAATGCCTCGCGCCCACCGTCGGCCCCGAGGCGATACACCGACACCGGCGTGTCCTGACCGCGTGGACCACTGAACGCGGAATAGAGATGCCCCTGACGGTCGAAGACCGGGCCATCGACCTGATGCAATCCGGAAGCGAGCGGCTGGCCCACCTCGACAAAGAGCGTCGCGCCCGGCGACCAGACGGCCCGGACGGGCGCGCGGCCCGGCGACGCACCGGACGGCACCTCCACAGCCAGGCGGTCGGGCGCGGCGAACACCACCCGCGCAGGCGCCCCGCCAATTGAGACCAGCCCATCTGCCGACGTCAGCTCGGGGACGCCGTCGCCGCGCAACCACAGGCGCGCGCCCGCAAGCACGCCCGGCGGGTCGATGCCGGAAAGCGAGACGGCTGCAAACGCCATGGCGGGATGGTATCGCAGGCCGCCTCGCGCAGTCTGCTAGCATTCCCGGCATGACGTGTCCCGGCTGTGACGCAGGCATGACAGCATTGCCGCTGCGCGGCCACTACGGCCGCCCCATTGCCATCGACCTGTGTCACGACTGCAACAGCGTGTGGTTCGACGAGCGCGAAGATCTGTATCTGTCGCCCGGTTCGGTCGTGCAGCTCTTTGAAGCGATGAGCCACGCCGTCGCCTCGGCGCGCTCGCAGGTGAGCGCGCGGAAGCCATGCCCGCGCTGCGGCACCGGCCTGTTGCGCACGCATGACCGCCTGCACGGCACCTCGTTCGAGTACTTCCGGTGCACGCAGGGCGATGGCCGATTCATGGCGTTTGGCGCGTTCCTGCGGTCGCGGCAATTCGTGCGCGACCTTACGGCCGCAGAGGTGCGCACGCTGAGCGTCGATGCGCGCGTGATCAAGTGCGTGAACTGCGGCGCGAGCACCGACATCCGCGAGCAGTCCGCGTGCGAGTACTGCCGCGCGCCCATTGCCGTGCTGGACGCGGAGCAGTTGTCAAAGACGCTGGCTGACCTGGCGGCGGCTGACGAGCAGCGACACAAGGTGGATCCCACCTGGCCGCTGCGCGCCGATCAGGCGCGGCGTCAGACCGAAGCGGCGTTTGCCCAGTTGCGGCGCGGACAGGGAGTCACGCCCGACCTCGACATGATCGAGTCTGGCATCAGACTCTTCACCCGCATCGCCAGAACCCTCGTCGACATCACGACGCTGCCGCGCCTGTAGGGACGCCCGCGGTCCTGCGCGTTCCGCTAGCTGTCGTCGTCGAGCTCGAGGTTCCAGTAGAGGTAGTCGCGCCAGCTCTCGGGCGTGCGCCGCAAGCCGATCGTGACGCGCAAGGCCGGCACGGTGTCGGGGCGCCGCGGCGCCCGCACCAGATGCATGCGCGCTTCAGCGGGCGTGCGTCCGCCCTTGCGGCGGTTACACGTCACGCAGCACGTCACGATGTTCTCCCAGTCCTTGCGGCCGCCTTGCGACACTGGTATCACGTGGTCGAACGTCAGCTCCTGGGTGGCATGGTGCCGGTTGCAGTACTGACAGGTGTGATGGTCCCGCGCGTAGATGTTGGCACGCGAGAAGGGCACGTAGTCGAACCGCTTCTTGAGTCGCACGTAACGCAGCAGGCGGATGACCGACGGCAGGCGCACGCTGAACGACACCGCGCGCACCTCGCGGTCGTGCGAGGCGATGATCTCGACCTTCCCCTGGCACCACAGCGTGATGGCCTTCTGCCAGTGGACGACCTTGAGCGGCTCGTAAGTGGCGTTGAGAAGCAGCGTCTGCTCCATGGCCTTGGCTAATTTTCGTCAGGCACACCGGGCCTGTCAAGGAAGGACAGCTGTAAAGACTTGGCAACGAAGGGCTTACGTGGGCGCCCAGGAAGGCTGCGCAGATCGACACCTGGGACCGATACAGTGACAGGCGGCGCGTATGCAGCGGATAGGACTTCTCGTGGCGATCTGCGCCGTGTCGACCGCGTGCGCGTCAACTGGCGCGGTGCCGCAGCCGTTTCCGTCGCCACGTGGACCCGCGGCAGGATCCGGCGGGCCTGCCGCGCCGGCAGCGCCCTTACCGGCCCCGCCACTCACGGCCGCGGAGGCCCTCGGCCACCGCATTGCCGCCACGGCGCTCGAGTTCCGCGGCGTGCCCTACCGGAACGGTGGCGCCGCCCCGGACGGCTTTGACTGCAGCGGGCTGGTCGCGTACGTCTTGCTTCGCCATGGCCACGCGGTGCCGCGCCAGACCAGTGCGCAGTTCACCACGGGCAGTGAAGTCGACCGTTCCGCCGTGCGGGCCGGCGACCTCGTGTTCTTCTCGACCGTGGCCCCCGGCGCTTCCCACGTCGGCATTGCGCTTGACGACGACGAGTTCGTGCACGCGCCAAGCAGCCAGGGCGTGGTGCGCGTGGAGCGCCTGACGACCGCGTACTGGCGCACGCGTTTCGTTGGCGCACGCCGCGTCAACTGACGGCCGCACTCACGCGGGCGGGGGCAGCGGCGGCGGTGTCTCTCGGGACGGCGCGGGGCCGACAGGCTCGCTCGACGGTGCCTCGGCGGGCGGGTCGGCGCCGCCCATTCGCCGCAAGATGATCTGCTGCCGGCGCAGCAGCCGGCGCGTCGGCCGCGCGGGACTGTGGACGCGCGGGTTGATGATCGCGCCGGCCAGCAGGGCGGCCTCGCCGGCCCCGAGCTCCGCCGCCGGCTTCCCGAAATATGCGCGCGCCGCGGCCTCGCAGCCAAAGACGCCGTCGCCCCACTCGATCGAGTTCAGGTAGATCTCGAAAATCCGCCGCTTCGTGAGCGCGGCCTCGAGCCGGCGGGTGATGATGACTTCGCGCAGCTTGCGCATGGGATTGCGCGACGGCGACAGATAGAGGTTCTTGGCAAGCTGCTGCGTGATGGTACTGGCGCCGCGGATCGCGCCCCCGTCTTCGAGGCTGTTCTCGATCGACTCACGAATCTGCCCGTAGTCGAGGCCCTCGTGGTCGAAGAACGCACTGTCTTCCGCCACGATCACCGCACGCTTGAGCTGATCCGAGATGCGGTTGTAGGGCACCCACCGCCGCCGCAGCGTGAAGGCCGTGCCGGCGGCGTGGGCTTCGTCGCGCCGCAAGTCGATGAAGGCGGTGGTCTCGGGGTTGACCGTGGCCAGGCCACGCACGTCGGGAATCGTCAGGTAGACGTATGCCACATAGGCAAACGCGACGCCGAACGCGCCGAACACCCACCGCGACCACGTGACCGTGCGCGTGCGCGCCATGCGGGCTCGATTATAGAGCCCGTGACGCGCGGCCCCGTCAGCCTTCGATCACGATCTTCACTCGCGTGCCCGCTGGCGGCTGGGCGTTCACCGCGAAGCCGTTCATGAGGGCGAGGCGCGTAGCCGCCACCAGGCCGCGGCCGGCGCGCTGGGCGATCGACTGCCACGAGTCGCCCGCCTTCGATTCGTACAAACCGACGCGATTGGGTCGGATCGCTCCGGCCTCGCGCGCCGTCAGCTCGTGGAACGACGCGAGCGTGGTTGCGAACTCGGCGTCCACGCGTGCGAACTCCGCCTCGGGCGCGACGCCCGCCACCATGAACACCTGTCGTCCCACGACCAGGTGAGCGGCGCGAATGCGCACCCGGCCCACGCCCTTCGCAGTGCCCCGGTAAGTGCCGACAAATCCGTCGAGGCTGTTCACCGGCCGCGATTCACCGCTCTCAAACGAAAATCCCAAGGCCTTCATGTGGCGCTTGGCGCCCGCGGCCAGCGCGGCGCCGCGCACGCCGTCGGCTGAGCGCATCAGCATGAGCACTTTGTCGCCGTCGGGCTGGGCGACGACCTGCTCACTGGAGTTCTGGACCTCCCAGCCTTCGGGGAAGTCGAGCGCGATGCGCAGGTCGGGGTGCAGGAACTGATGCCCGCGCACCACGCCCTCGGTCGGATCGTCCCCGAAGGCGAGGCCATCGATGCGGCGCAGGAACTCGTCGCGATGGCGCTCACTGGTGGCATCGGCAAATTTCGCGGCCACGGGCCTCGCTTTGGCGACGCGAGACCCTGGATCGGGATGCGTGGACAGCCAGTTGGGCACGCCGCGCGCGCTCATCGCATCGAGGCGCGAGAGCGTTTCGAGAAATCGCGGTACCGCCTCGGGATCCCACCCAGCCTTGGACGCGTACTCCACGCCGAGCCGATCCGACTCGAGCTCGTCATCTCGACCGTATTTGAGGAAGAACGTGCCGATGCCGGCGGACGCCAGATCGCTGAACGGCCGTACACCTGGTACGAAGATGCTCGCCAGCAACACCCCGAGCGAGCCGCCGGCCGAGCGCGCGTATTGCTGCGAGGCATGGCGCGCCGTGACATGCGCCACCTCGTGGCCGAGCACGCCGGCGAGTTCGGACTCGTCACTGAGGTGCGCGAGCAGCCCCCGCGTGACGTAGATGTAGCCGCCTGGCAGCGCAAAGGCATTCACCGCGGGCACGTCCACCACGGTGAAGGTCCAGGGCAGTGCCGGACGATGCGACACGCCGGCGACGCGGTCGCCGATGCCGCTCACGTAGCGCTGGAGTTCCTCGTCGGCGTACACGCCCATCTCGCGCCGAATTTCCGCGTCGCCTTGGCGGCCCATCGCGATCTCTTCGGCCTCGCTGATGAGCGACACCTCACGGCGCCCGGTGACGGGGTTGGACGCACACGCGCTGGCAAGCGCCGCCGCCACGAGCGTCGCCAGTAGCCGGGTGTGGCGCGAGCGGATTCCAGAGCATGGACCTGGCATCAGGTGAGCCTCCGACGGCTGCGAGTGCAACTGCTGTACCACGGGCGGCGGGTCGTGCTCACGACCGCGTCGATGGAAAATGGCCCAATATATCGTCGGATGCCACGACTCTCGACAGCCTGGTGTCGCCCGGCGGGGGCACCGCCTCAGGACGTTGCGGGATCGGCGTCCATGGGCGCTGGCTGCAGGAGCGGCACGCCCAAGTCGGTCAATTGCCGGCGCAGGCGTTCCACTACCGGGGCGGGAGCGGGCCCGAGCGGCGCACGAGGCGCGCCCCCGTCGAAGCCCATCAGGTCGAGCGCGGCCTTGAGGGCGGGAACGCCGTGCTGACCGCCGATCGTGCGGGCCAGGGGCGTGATCCGCCGCTGCACGGCCCGCGCCTCCACCATGCGCCCGGCGCACATGTGGTCGAAGATGTCGGCGCAAAGATCCGGCACGACGCTGGCCAGCGCCAGGATGGCGCCATCGGCACCGGCCGCCAGGCCAGAGAAATATGAGACGCCACTGCCGGCCAGCACGAAGAACTCGGCGCTGGCACGCGAGATGTAATCGGCCAGCAGCGACGCGTCGCTGCCCGATTCCTTGATGCCGACGATGTTGGGATGCCCGGCCAGCAGCCCCACCGCGTCGGCCGGCAGGGTCACGCCGGTGTACATCGACACGTTGTAGAGCAACACCGGCACGGGACTGTCTTCGGCCACCGCCACGTAATGCCGCACGTAGACGTCGGTCGTCATCATGTTCTTGAAGAACGCCGGCGTGCGCACGAGCACGGCGTCGGCGCCCAGGTGCGCGGCGCGCTTGCAGGCAGCGATTGTGAGCTTGGTGGATTCGGCACCCGTGCCCGCAATCAGCGGACGGGCGGCCGGCATGGCCGAGCGGGCCGCGGCAATGACGCGATCGGACTCCTGCTCGTCGAGCATCACCGCCTCGCCGTTGGATCCGAGCACGACCAGCCCCGTGAGGCGGGTGTGCACGTAGCGCTCGACATTGCGGCGGATGGCGGCGTCGTCGACCGTGTCGTTGCGGAACGGCGTGACGATGGGCGTGTAGAGACCAGGCAGCGCGGGCATGCGGCGAGTCTATCCCGACCGCGACACGTCGGCCACCGCGTCGTGGCCCGCCGGTTCGAGCAGCACGTTGGTGACGAGCACGACCAGGAACACCGCGGCCGCCGGGGCCAACGTCCAGGGCGCGCGGGTCATCGCGGCCACGCTGGCGGCGTCGCTCAGCGCCGTGCCCCAGCTGGGCACGCCGTCAGGAAAGCCCAGTCCGATGTACGACAGGGTGGCCTCGGCCAGCACGAACATCGGCACGAGCAGCGCCGTCTGCACGGCCAGATATCCCAGGCAGGCGGGCAGCAGATGCCGCCGCATCACCCGCCAGTGCGACGCGCCGAGTGCCACGGCCGCTTGCACATATTCACGTTCGGATTCGGCTCGCACGATGGCACGCACGCCGCGGGCCACGCGCGGCCACCCTAGCGCGACGAAGATCAGCGCCAGCGCCGTCACCACGGTGCCGAGCGGCAGCACGAGCGGCAGAGCCGCGCGCAGCGCCACCACCACGTAGAGCAGGGGCAGCACCAGCAGCAGGTCGCCCACGGTGACCACGACGCGCTCCACCAGTCCGCCGGCGTAGCCCGCCCAGAGTCCCAGGAACGCCCCAAGCAGGAGGGTGCCGGCGGTGGCCACGAGGGCGAGCCCCAGCGACGCGCGGGCGCCGTGCAGCGTGCGCGACAATACGTCCCGGCCCAGCGAGTCGGCACCCAACAGGAAGACCGGCGTCGCGCCGTCGCGCGACGACCACGGCAGCGCCGTCCGGCGCGTCGGGTCCATCTCGAACCGCTGCTCCAGACGATCGACGAGCGTGAGTGGATACGCGTAGAGCCCGCCCCCGTCGAGGTGCACGCGCATGGGCGGCGCGTGCAAGTGGTTGCCGAACCGTTCGGCCGGGCCGTATGGGGCCAGCGCCGGTGCGAGCAGCGCGGCCAGCGTGAGCCCGATGAGCAGCAGAAGAGGCCGCCAAGTCACCGGCGGCGCCTTTCGAGCATCCGTGGGTCGAGCGCGGCATGCAGCACATCGGCCACCGTAGTGCCCACGGCCAGCGACACGGCCCCGGCCGCGCCGCAGCCAGCCACGAGCCACACGTCGCGCGAACGCAGTGCATCGAAGAGCAGTCGGCCTAAACCCGGCCACGACGTGACGATCTCGACCACGAACGACCCGCTGAAGAGCGCGCCCACGAGCACCCCATAGATGCCGAGCACCGGGGCCAGTGAGACGGGCCAGGCGTGCACGCGCAGGGTGCGATCGCGCGTGAGCCCGCGCGCGCGGCTCGCATCCACGAAGGGCTGCCCTATCGCCTCGGCCATGGCCCGCGCCTGTACACGCTCGAGGGTGGCCGCAAGCGGCAGCGCCAGGGCCAGCACGGGCACCGGCAAGTGCCGGAGCACGTCGATGAACCAGTCGGTGCCGTCGAGGCGGCCCGAGGTCATGCCCCCGATGGGGAACCAGCCGGTCTGCGCGGCGATGAAGACGAGCAGCAGCGCGCTCAGCAACGGTGGCATCGACAGGATGGCCATCGATGCCGCCCGCACCGCCCGGGCGAGCAGGCCGCGACTCGCCCCGGTGAACCGTCCCAGTGGAATACCCACGAGCGATGCCACGACGAGCGCGGCCGTGGCCAGCAGCGCGGTGTTCAACGCGCGCTCGCCAACCAGGTCGGCCACGGGCCGCTTGAACAGGGACGACTGCCCCAGGTCGAAGCGCGCGAGTCCCTGTAGCCAGTGTGCGTACTGCGTGAGCAGCGGCTGGTCGAGGCCCAGCTCGGCGCGCACGGCGGCGCGCTCTGCTGGCGACATGGCGAGGGCCTCGGCCGTGGCCGCATCGCCAGGGACGAGCCGCGCGAGTAGTAACGTCAGCGAGGCCACGACCAGAGCGAACACGACGCCACCAACCGCGCGTCGCACCACAAAGCGGGCCAGGGTCATCGGCTAGCGACTCGTGGGGGCCGAAGCCAACGCCAGCGTGTCGGCGCTCCACAGCAACTGGGGGCGATTCACACCTGGTGAGGGGTTGCGCACGCGGGTACTCACCGCCAGATAGATCCGAGGCGCAGCGAAATACAGCGCGGGCAGATGTTCGCTGAAGACGCGCTGCACGTCGCGGAAGAGTCGGACCCGTTCGGATGAATCGACCGACGCGGCCTGACGCGTCATGAGGTCGTCAATCTGCGCTTCCCACGACGTGGCGGGCGAGGCTTGTGAGATGTTCCAGATGTGCGCGCTGCCCGAGCTGAGCCAGAAGTCGCGCTGCATGGCCGGGTCGATATCGCTCGACGCGTAATTGAAGAAGATCGACTCGAAGCGCCCAGCGAGCAGGCGTTCGATGAGCGCGCCCTGTTCAAGCGGCGCCACCTGCAGGTCGACGCCAATGGCCGCAAGGCGTTCCTTCAGCACCTGCGCACCACGTTCGAGCGACGTATTGCCTTTGAACACGAGCATCGTGAAGCGTGCGTCGGTGCCAGACGCGTCCTCGAGCCACGGATCGTCGTCCCGGTTCGCCAGTCCGAGCCCGCCGAGGAGCGCTCGCGCCTTGGCCTGGTCGAACTGGTAGCGCGGCACATCGGGCCAGAACCATTCCTTGTTACCTGGCGTGACGGGCCCGTGCACGGGCACCGCGGCACCGAGAAACACCGTGTTGGCGTAGGCCTCGCGATCGACCGCGTGGCTGATGGCCTGGCGGAAGCCGTCGGTGGCGAGCCACGTGCCCCGAAGGTCCTTGGCCCACACGGCGGGGCGCAGATTGAAGAAGAACACGTCGGGATCGAGCCCTACCCCGGCTTCCTGCATGACCAACACGCCCTTCCGTTCGAGGTCGCGGGCCATCGCGTAGTCCTCCGCGCGCAGTTGCTGCTGAGTCATGTCGATCTGGCCCGACTGCAACCGCAGGAGTTCGGCGTTCTGGTCGGGCACGATCTCGAACACTACGCCATCCAGATACGGCAGCGGCTCGCCCGCAGCATCGCGGCGCCAGTAGTGCGGATTCCGGGTGAAGGTGAGCCGTTGACCGGGCTCATAGCTGCTGAGCACGAACGGCCCCATACCCACGATGTCGGCGGGCGGCGTCGCTGGCGTCCATGACTGCGCGAAGGAGCCGGAGGTCAAGGCGGCCTCGAGCCGATGCTTGGGCAGGATCACCAGGTTGTCGAGCAGACGAATGCCGGGGCCGAAGGGCCGCGGAAAGGTGACGACCACGGTGCGGTCATCCGGCGCCGTGGCGGTGAGCGCCTGGCCCTCCACTTCGAGGCTGCTCGCCAAGACGCTCTTGGTGCGTGGGTCGAAGACCGCGTTGAAGGTGAACACGACGTCCGCTGACGTGAACGACGTGCCATCGGACCACCGCAGGCCGTTGCGCAGTACGAGGGTGTAGACCAGGCTGTCGGACGAGGTGGTCCATCGCTCGGCCAGCCAGGGCTCCAATTGCTGGGTCGCGCGATTCACGCGCACCAGACGAGCCTGCGTCAGCAGGGTGACGACTTCGGTGGCCGCGTCGCGCGACACGAGCCGGTTGAACGATCGCGGCTCGGAGCGCAGCGATGCTACGAGCGTGCCGCCCCGGGTCATCGGCGCCGTCTGGGACTGGACCGCGCCAGGCGCACGAGGTGTTTGGCCGGTCCACCAGAACATGGCGGACAGCCCGATCACGATGACGGCGACCAGCAGAAATCGAGATTGTCGGTTCACTTGTTAGCCGACCGGCCAAAAACTTGGCCGATCGCCTCTTTCTGTGTTTTTGGCCCAAAAAATCACAGATTGCACGAAACATCGGCCCGCCGAGAAATCTGTGCAATCCCGGTCAATCGGTTGGCCACCGTTGCCGCCCGAGCAGCCCGCGCGAGCGGTCCCCATCCTAGACCAATGAACCCGTTATTCAACAACGACTTAGCCGCTGCATCCGCAGGCTGTCGCACTTGTGGCACCGAGCCTGCCTTACATATCGGCGGAGCTCGACATGCAGACCACCCAGGAAATGACCAGTGCCCAGCCCGTCCCCCAGCTTGGACGCAGCGTCACCATCGACCGCGCCGCGCAAATCCTCGGCGTTTCGAGACGGACCGTCTACTACCGGATCAGCGAAGGCGCCCTGCAGACCATCCGCACCCGTGGGGGCTCCCAGCGGGTCGTCGTCGATTCGATTCCCGGCAATCGCCAGCAGCACTAGTTGTTCCCCCGGATAAGGACTCTCCGATGACCAGCCGCCTCATCGCCCTCCTCGTTGCCTTCGTCGTCGCGGCCCCTGGCTTCGCGAACGCCGGACCAGGCCGCCGAGCTCGCCTTTCAGGCGACCTGACCGACGAGATTCGCAGGGGCAACCGCAGCACCGTGGAGGTGATCGTCGACGGCGACGACGCCACGATCAGCCGCGTGCTGACCCGCCACCCGCTGACGCTGAAGAAGCGCCTGCGGCGCGGTGCGGTGCTGGAAGTCCCGGCTGGGCAGCTCGACGCGTTGGCCAACGATGCCGACGTGAGCGCGGTGGCGGCCAACGCAGTGGTCACCTCGCACATGGCGCTGACGACGGCGACCACCGGCGCGGACGCGGCGCTGGCCGGCATGGTGAGCACGCTCGGCGCGGTCAACGGCGCGGGCGTGGGCGTGGCCATTATCGATTCGGGCATCTCGGCTCATCGGTCGCTGGCCGGAAAAGTCGTCGCGAGCATGGACTTCACGCGCGACAGCAACCGGGGCCGGGGTCGCGACGGCTACGGGCACGGCACGCACATCGCCGGCATCGTGGCCGGCGTGGAACTGGACCGGAAGCGCGTGACCGGCGCCGGCGGGATGGCCCCGGGCGCACACCTGATCAACCTGCGTGTGCTCGGCGACGATGGCTCCGGCCAGGTGGCCGACGTGATCGAAGCCGTGGACTGGGCCATCGAGAACCGCGGGCGCTACAACATCCGCGTGATCAACATGTCGCTCGGCGCGCCCGTGACGCAGTCCTACAAGGACGACCCACTCGGCCAGGCCGTAGAGCGCGCCGTGCGCGCCGGCATCGTGGTGGTGGCCTCGGCCGGCAACCGCGGCGAGACCCCCGACGGGAAGACGGTGCTCGGCAGCATCACCTCCCCTGGTAACTCGCCGTACGTCATCACGGTAGGTGCCGTGCGCAGCAACGATACGGTCGCCCGCGCCGACGACACGCTGGCGCCCTGGAGTTCGCGTGGTCCCACTCCGTTCGATTATCTGGTGAAGCCCGACCTGGCGGCTCCTGGCAGCAAGATCACGTCGGCCGGCGTCGAGGGCTCGACCCTGGCCACTTTGCGGCCCGACCGGCTGGTGGGCACTGGCCGGGCGGCCTACATGACGCTGAGCGGCACGAGCCAGGCCGCAGCGGTGGTCAGTGGCGCCGTGGCGCTGTTGATTGACGCGAACCCCCGCCTGACGCCCATGGGCGTGCGGCTGGCGCTGCAGGCGTCGGCGGACTTCATGCCTGAAGCCGGGCTGCTCGGCGCGGGTGCTGGCAACCTGAACTTGACAAAGGTGCTGCAGGACGGCCAATCGCTGCCGGCGCGCTCGGCGACTGACTTGTTCCCGGCGAGCTGGGGCGCGCACATCAAGGGCGATGTGAATTGGAGCCGGGCGCGGGGTGAGACCATCATCTGGGGTGACACCATCATCTGGGGTGACACCATCATCTGGGGTGACACCATCATCTGGGGTGACACCATCATCTGGGGTGACACCATCATCTGGGGTGACACCATCATCTGGGGTGACACCATCATCT
>JANMDX010000071.1:0-4275 GCA_031376505.1 Acidobacteriota bacterium | reverse complement strand
AGCAGGACTATCGGCCGCTTCTTGCGGCGTGAAGGCAACCGCCACCCAAGCGCACGTCGGTGCTCACTCCCTCACGACATCCATCACCCAGATGTCGCTCAAGTCCTCGCCCCACGTGAAATACAGATAGTGGCCGTCGGTAGCAAGCGAGAGGCTCTCCAGATAGCCGCGTTTGCCACGGAGATCGGTGACGGGTCGCTCCTGGGTCCCGTCCGTCGCCATTTCCCAGATTGAATCGGCGCGCTCCGAGAGGCCCGTCATGTAGATGTGCTTGCCGTCGGGGGACCAGCGATGGGTGTAGACAGGTCCGCCTCCGAGCATCTCGGCCTCCCCACCGGCCGCGGGCAGGCGCCAGACGCGCTCGATGCCCGAGCGAGTCGAGACAAACGTCAGCCAGCGCCCATCACGCGACCACTCCGGCGTGGACGCGTCGCCGCCGGATGTCAATTCATGCCCCTCCCCTCCGGCGGCTGGCACCAGCCAGATTTTCGAACTCGAGCCCGCATTGGTAAAGAACGCGATCTGTCGTCCGTCCGGCGACCAGGTGGGCCAGTAGGCGTCGGTATCGGCGCGGCTCAACTGGCGCGCGGGACCCCCAGCCACGGGTTGAACCCAGATTTCACGCTTCCCGCTCCGAGAGGCGTAGAACGCAACTTGCTGCCCATCGGGCGACCATCGGGGGTTCCAATCCGGCGTCGGGTCCGCTGTCAGCTGACGCATCTCTCCGCCTCTGGACGGC
This sequence comes from Acidobacteriota bacterium, assembly GCA_031376505.1. Taxonomy (GTDB): domain Bacteria; phylum Acidobacteriota; class Vicinamibacteria; order Vicinamibacterales; family UBA2999; genus CADEFD01. The sequence goes on along the minus strand of JANMDX010000071.1, from coordinate 3,536 downwards.
AACGACCAGAGGTCGGAATTGCCGCTGCGGTCGGAGCTGATGAGCAGGCGCGTCCCGTCCGGTGACACGTCGACGTATTCAATGAATGCCTGATCGAAGGTCAGTTGCTCTGCGTCCGCCCACGTGGCCGGCCGGTCCGGTCGGATCGGCACCCGCCACACGTTCCCGACGCGTCGGCCCTTGGAGTACGCGAGCCGCCGGCCGTCCCGGGAGAAGGCGGCCTGTCGCACCTCGACGCCAGTGGTCACGGCCGACGGGACGCCCGCCGGGCTCGCGCCGGTCATCGGCTGCTGCCACAGGTCCATGGTTCCCGCACCGTTCTGCACGAAGTAGAGTGCGCGACTGTCATCCGACCACGTCGGACTCCAGGCGCTCGTCCGTCCGTCGCTGATCGCGGTGAAGCCGTCGTCACCCAGTCCACCGGCGTAGAGGCGCGTGATGGTTCTCAGCGGTCTGCCGTCGACGAACGCCAGGAACCGCCCGTCCGGCGACCAGCTCAGATCCATGACGCCGACAAGTCCTGTCGGCAGGTCTGCGTGCCGGGACTGGTCGGACGACAGTGCCGTGAGCGTCAACGCGTACCCGGCGGGAGACAACACCGCGCCGGCGAGCTCCCTACCATCGGGCGACCAGGCGGGCCGACCCCCGATGCCAGTTCCGCCTCCTCCGGCATCTCCTCGAGCACCCGGTGTGCCGATGACCTTGTGCGGTGTTCCACCTTGTGCCGGCATCACGAAGTATCCGGCGCCCTCGCGGTCCGACCAGAACGCGATCTGCTTGCCATCGGGAGACCACGTAGGATAGCGATCGTCTCCCGCGTGATCGGCCGTCCTGTTCACCGGGGGGCCGCCGCCCACCTGCGTCACCCAGACGTCCCAGTTGCCCGACGTCGGACTCGCGTCCTGCGTGGCAGCATAGGCTAGCGTCTGGCCGTCCGGCGACCACGTCGGGTAGTCCTCCATGCCGATGGCGTTGGTCACCTGCACCGGATTGACGAACCGCGGCACGCGCGGGACGTCAGCGCCGCGCGGCCAGAGGAGCATCGCGCCGATCGCGCCCACCACAACCGCGCCCGCGAGCGCCCACATGGCCGTGCGTGATCGGGTCGCGCTCGCGGGAGCCAGTGGCACGGTGCCCCCGGTTACCGCCGCGGCATCCGACGCCCGTCGCAGCCGCCGCAGCTCCGCCGCCAGGTCCGCCGCCGTCTGAAACCGCTCCGTGCGGTCGCGCGCCAGGGCGCGGGCCACTACGCGGTCGAGTTCCAGCGGCACGCCGCTGCGAATGGCCGTGAGCGGCGTGGGCGTCTGCTGCTGAATCGCCGTGGCGGTGGCCGCCGCGCTGTCGCCGCCAAACGGCATCCGCCCTGCCACCATCTCATACAGCACGACGCCCAGCGCCCACAGATCCGACCGCGCGTCCACGGCCTCGCCTCGCGTCTGCTCCGGCGACATGTACGCCACTGTCCCCAGCGTGGTCCCCGGCCGCGTGAGCCCGGTGGCATCGACCAGCTTCGCCAGCCCGAAGTCCACGATCTTCGCCACTCCGTCCGCCGTCACCATCACGTTGGCCGGCTTGATGTCCCGGTGCACGATCCCCGCCGCGTGCGCCTTCTGCAGCCCGTGCGCGATCTGCGTGGCGAGGTCGAACGCCAGGTCGAGCGGCAGCGGCCCGCGCGCGATCAGCTGCTTGAGCGTTTCGCCCGCGTAGTACGCCAGCACGATGAAGAGCTGGCCGTCGGGTGTCTCGTCGATGTCGTGAACAGTGCAGATGTTGGGATGGTCGAGGCCGGAGGCGGCTTTCGCTTCCTGCATGAAGCGCGCCTTGGCCTCCGCGTCCCGCGTCAGGTCCGGCGGCAGCACCTTCAGCGCCACGAGCCGATCGAGTCGCAGGTCGCGCGCCTGATACACCACGCCCATCCCGCCGCCGCCGAGGCGGGCGAGCACCTGGTAATGCGAGATCGTCTGGCCGTCCATCAGGTTTCAGGGCACCGCGTAGCAGCAGGTGGTCGGGGGTTACCTTAACCCAAATAAGGGGAGCCGGGCTGGCGCCTGCGGTCCGCGCCGCCGATCCTTGATGTGGGTCACTGATCGAGCTACCATGACACACATGGTGAAAACGCAGGTGTACCTTCGGGCAGACGAGCTCGACGCCCTTCGTCACGCCGCGCGCCGGTCTCGGCGCAGCGTCGCCGACCTGGTCCGCGACGCGATTCGCCGCACGTGGCTGCGGCCGTCGCCATCGGCGCCCGGGCCGGTGGCCCTGTGGGAAGGCACGCCTGCCCGGACGTCAGTGGAGCACGATTCGATTTACGACGAGCGGCCGTGAGGAACCGCGAAGCAGTCTTCGTCGACACTGGGGCCTGGATCGCGCTGGCGCTCACGCGCGACCCGCTCCACCCGCGCGCACGCGAGGCGTGGGACAGCCTGCTCGGCCAGGGCGCCCGGCTGTGCACATCGATTCCGGTCGTGCTCGAGACGTTCACCTTCCTCGACCGCCATGCCACACGGGATGTGGCGCTCGCCTGGAAGGAGTCGATCGGAGCCCTGAAAGGCCTGCGCGTCGAGGCCTGTTCGCTGGCGACGCTGGACGAGGCGTGGACCTATTTCGAACGCCGCGACCTGCACAAGTTGTCGGCTGTCGACGCCACCAGCTTCGTGCTGATGACCAGGCGCGGCATCCGCTACGCCTTCGCGTTCGATCACCACTTCGCCACGGTGGGGTTTCGACTCGTCGGCTAGCATGCCCGCGTCCCTTCACTCGCGCACGACGTCCATCACCCAGATGTCGCTCAAGTCCTCGCACCAAGTGAAGTAGAGATACGTGCCGTCGGTGGCGAGCGAGAGCGGTTCGACGTAGCCGCGACGTCCGCGCAGATCGGTGACGGGTCGCTCGTGGGTCCCATCCGCCGCCATTTCCCAGATTGAGCCGGCTCGGTCCGAGCTGCCCGCCAGGTAGATGTGCTTGCCGTCGGGGGACCAGCGATGCGAGTAGACAGGGCCACCACCGAGCATCTCGGCCGGTCCGCCCTGCGCTGGCATTCGCCAGAGGCGGCCTTCACCCGAGCGAATCGAGACGAACGTCAGCCAGCGCCCGTCGGGCGACCACTGCGGGTCGCGTTGGTCCCCACTCGGCGAGAGCACACGCGCCTCCCCTCCTTCCGGAGCGACCAGCCATATTCTATAGTCCTGGGGGCCGGACGCGGGCGAAGAAGCGAAGGCGATGCGGCGACCGTCGGGCGACCACGCAGGCCACACCGAATAGCCGCCGGTTCGACTCAACTGCCGCGCGGGTCCGCCGGCCAGGAACTGCACCCAGATCTCCCGCGCGCCGCTGCCGTACGAATAGTAGGCCACGGATTGTCCGTCAGGCGACCACCGAGGATTCCAGTCCGGCGCCGGGTCGGCCGTGACCTGCCGCATCTCACCGCCGCTCAGAGGCAGCATCCACACATCCGAATTGCCGCTGCGATCCGAGCTGACGAGCAGGCGCGTCCTGTCTGGTGAGACGTCGATGAACTCGATGAAGGCGTGGTCGAA
>JANMDX010000393.1:0-1883 GCA_031376505.1 Acidobacteriota bacterium | reverse complement strand
GACCCGCAGATCTTCACGAACTCCTGGAATTTCTGGTTCGCGTTGATCTCGGGGAGATAGACCTCGCGAGCCTGCACGAGCGCGACGGGACTGGCAGCCCACACGTAGATGCTCCGGTTGTTCTGGTTCCCGACGTAGACGCCCGTGTAGCCCCAGTTGAGGAGCTTGCCGGCCGCGACGTGCTTGTTGAGGATGGGCGCGGCAATGTCGCTCACGAGGGCATCGGCCCGCGCCAACTGATCGGCCGCGCAGTTGTAGGCGGCCAGCAACACGGTGTTGCCAGGAGCGATCGCGCCGCGAGGCGTTTGCGCTGACGCGGCGACCGGGACACACGCGAGACACGCGAGACACGCGGCGACGACGAGTAGACGGATTGACATGGCGGCTCCTCCCGACTGGGAACGACGGCGGGCTCGCCGTGAACGGCACGAGCACGCCTGCTACCGTATGCGCAGGCCGACAGCATATCCCCTCACGGACGCGCGACGCTCCTGGCACATGCGTTCTTCAGCTGGCGAATGTCCACACGGACCTGAGGCTACCAGGCGAGTCGCTGATGTATAGTCCCTCCCTCGCTGAGCCGGCCTGCCCGGCGTCGTACCGAGTCGGATCACGGAGGCAGCATGAAACGTCGCGACGCCATCAAGGGGCTGATCGTGGGAACGCCCGCAGCGATGACTGCCGGATGCGCCCGCACCGCCGACACCAGACCACCGCCGGCCGTAGGCGTGACACTGGCCGACTTCGCCGCCAAGCCCGTCGATCGCGAGGCCCTCATCGCGAGCCTTGGCCTCGAGTTCACCGCGGCGGAGCGCGCACTGGTGTTCCCCATCGTCGACGGCCTGCACGCGGGAAGCGACGCTCTGGACAAGATTCCGGATCCAGCGGGTCCCGTGAAGTACCCGCGTGAGCGCGGGTCGCGACCTGCGGACGCGGACAACACGCTCGGGGCGTGGTACTGGCGCAGCACCGTCAAGGGCGCCGGCGCGGGCCCGCTCGCCGGCACCACCGTCGCGCTCAAGGACAACATCTTCCTGGCCGGCGTGCCCATGATGGTCGGGTCGTCGGTGTTCGAGGGCTTCGTGCCCGACGAAGACGCCACCGTGGCCACGCGAGTGCTGGACGCCGGCGCTGAGATCCTGGGAAAGGCGGTGTGCGAGAACCTCTGCCTCGATTTCGGCAGCCACACGGCGGCCACCGGTCCCGTGCGCAACCCGCACGATCCCACCCGCGTCACCGGCGGCTCCTCGTCGGGGTGCGCCGCGCTCGTGGCATCCAAGGCCGTGGACCTGGCCGTCGGCGGCGATCAGGGCGGATCGATTCGAGTGCCAGCCGCCTTCTGCGGCATCGTCGGACACAAACCCAGCTGGGGCCTGGTGCCCTACACGGGTGCGGTGCCGCTGGACTACTCGATCGATCATCTGGGGCCGATGGCGCGCACCGTGCGCGAGTGCGCGCGGCTCCTGGAAGTGCTCGCCGGCCCCGACGGCATCGATCCGCGCCAGGTCGCGGGGCTGACGTCGCAGCCGTACGTGCGCCTGTTGGAGAAGGGCGCGCGAGGTCTGCGTGTGGCGGTACTGGACGAAGGCTTCGGCCTGAACGGCGCGGAGGCGGACGTGGAAGACGTGGTGCGAGCCGCGTTCCCGCGTCTCGAGAAGGCCGGCATGCGTCTCGGCCGCGTCTCGATTCCCGAGCACCTGACCCACGCCGTCAACGCCGCCATCGCGTTCCTTGGAGTCTCGGCGACCGGGCTCTCACCGCTCGTGGGTGCCGGCAGCCGCGGGCCGTATTTGCTCGCCCTGCACGACTGGGTGCGCTCGCGGCGTAGCGGCTTTACGGCCGCGTCGCAGCCGCTCAACCTCCGTCTGATTCAGCTCTACGCC
>JANMDX010000064.1:0-2100 GCA_031376505.1 Acidobacteriota bacterium | reverse complement strand
GACGCGCCTGGGCGACCGCGTCGGCCAACGCCTGCTCGCCGGCGTCGCCCGTGGGCATCCAACCGCCGTCGCTGCTCGCCGTGTCGCGGGCCGTCACGCGGACGCAGCGATTGCAGGCCTCCCACGCCACCCACAACGCATTGTCGCCTCGGGCCATCTGGATCGCCCGAGCCCACGCCGAGGTGGCCGCGAGCCCGCCGATACCCGCCCCCTGCGCCGCGCCTGCGGACTCCGCGCCCACCCCGTCACCTCCCAGGTGGAACGCCAGCCGGTCGGCGACGAACGCGTCGAGCGCGTCGAGCGTCTCGTCCTGGGGTTGGGTCAGCTTGGCGCCCTGGCCCTCGAACGCGGCAAACGCGGCCGCGAATACCTCGCGCGGTCTCAGATCCCAGCCGCGCTCGATCGCGATCCGCACCACACCGGCCGCAGCGCGGCGTAATCCGTAGGGATCTTTGGAGCTGGTAGGACGCTCGTTGATCGCAAACGCGCCGACGAGCGCGTCGACCTTCTCGGCGAGCGCCAAGAGCGCTCCGGCCTCGCTGATCGGTGTGGGTGAGTCCGGCCCCTCGGGCAGGTAGTGCTCCTCGACCGCCATGCACACGTCCTCGGGGCGACCGGCCAGGCGCGCGTAGTGGGCTCCGGCATAGCCTTGAAGCTCCGAGAACTCCGCCACGAGCACTGCGCCCTGGTCGACCTTGGCGAGTCGCGCGGCGGCTTCTGCGGTCGTCGCGTCCACACCGAGCTCGGCGCCGAGTGCCTGCACCCCGGCCACCAACCGGTCACGCTTGTCGGCGAGCGTGCCGAGCCGCTGATGGAACACGATCGTCTCGAGGCGCCGACCCAGCTCGTCGAGCCCGACGGCGGTGTCCTTGTCGAAGCTGAACGTGGCGTCCTGCAACCGCGCGCTCAAGACATCCTCGTTGCCGCGCGTGATGACGTCCGCGTAGGCCGGGTCGCCGTTCGAGATCGCCAGGAACTGCGCGTGCAGGCTGCCGTCCTCACGCTCCAGCGGAAAGTAGCGCTGATGGCTCTGCATGGCCGTCACGAGCACCTTGGGCGGCAGCCGCATGTGCTCGTCCCGAATCGTCCCGACGATCAGGCTGGGCCACTCCACCAGGTGCACGACCTCTTCGATCTTGCCGAGGGGGTCGCGCCAGACGCACCCGCGTTCACGGGCCGCGGCGTCGAGGGCGTCGGTGATCGTCTGGCGTCGCTCGACGTGGTCGGCGACGACGCCGACGGCGCGCACGGCGTCCCGGTATCCGGCTGCCGTCGCGATTGTCGCCGGTCCGCCGATGAACCGGTGGCCGCGACTCGAGTCGCCCGCTGCCAGGCCGTGCAGCTCGAACGGGATCGTACGTTCGTCGAGCTTGGCGACGATCCAACGAATGGGTCGTGAGAACCGCAGCCCCGTGCCGTCGCCCCACCGCATCGTCTTCCCGAACCGAATGCCCTCAATCAGGCGTTTGGCGATGTCGGGAACGAGCTCCGCAACCGTCCGAGCCTCACCGGCGACCTCGGCGAACACCACATCACGACCGTCGCGTCCCGCGCGCACCACCAGGTCGTGGACGGCCACGCCCTGCTTGTGTGCAAAGCCCTCGGCAGCCTTGGTGGGCGCTCCATCCGCGTCGAACGCAGCGGCGGCGGGTGGTCCTGCCACCGACTTGGCCTCGCCACTTTGACGCTCGGGCAGGCCGGTGACGCTGACGGTAAACCGTCGCGGCGCGACCCATACCTGCACCTGGTCGCGACTCAAGCCGTATCCGTCGAGCGCGGCCGCGACGAGACCGGGCACCTGGTCGATCAGCTCGCGGCAGGCGCTCGACGGCAACTCTTCACATCCGATCTCCAGCAAAAGTTCAGACACCGGCGTCCTCCGCTGCGGGCTCCTTGTCGGCAAGGTAGGCAGCAGCCACACGGGCCGCCAGGGCGCGCACACGCCAGATGTAGGCGCCACGCTCGGTCGGGCTGATGACCCCGCGGGCGTCCAGCAGGTTGAAGCTGTGACTGCATTTGAGGACCTGGTCGTAGGCGGGCAGCACCAGGCCCTCGTCCAGACAGCGGGCGCACTCGGCCTCGTGCTCGGCGAACCGGCCG
>JANMDX010000058.1:0-1838 GCA_031376505.1 Acidobacteriota bacterium | reverse complement strand
GCCGCGCCCTCGGCATTCTCGTGAACAACGCCGCCGTCATGGCCAACCCGCTCACGCGCGACGCCGACGGCCGCGAGAGTCAGTTTGCCACCAACCACCTGGGGCACTACCGCCTCGTGGCCGAGCTGTGGCCCGCGCTCGCAGCGGACGGTGGCGCGCGCGTGGTGCAGTTGTCGTCCATCGGCCATCGCCGATCGGGCGTGGCGTTTGACGACGTGGACTTCGTGACCCGGCCCTACGACAAGTGGGACGCGTACGGGCAGTCGAAGAGCGCCAATAGCCTCTTTGCCGTGGAACTCGATCTGCGCGGTCGCGCCGACGGCGTGCGCGCGTTTGCGGTACATCCCGGGGGGATCATGACCGACCTGCAGCGTCACCTCCCGAAGGAAGAGCAGATCGCCATGGGGTGGATCGACGCCGCCGGCAACCTCAACCCCGTGTTCAAGAGCCCCGCACAGGGCGCCGCCACCAGCGTGTGGTGCGCGACCTCGCCGCAGCTCGATGGCAAGGGCGGCGTGTACTGCGAGGACTGCGATGTCGCGATGCTCGTGCCCGCGGATTCGCCCGCGTGGACGGGCGTGCGTCCGCACGCCGTCGATCTGGACGCTGCCGCGAGGCTCTGGGCCTTGTCGGAAGCGTTGACGGGCGTGCGCTATCTGGAGGTTCGATGACGAGAGTACTCGCGGCGTGGATGTGCGCCATCGTGGCGGCGATGTCGCCGGCCCGCGCGTCGGCTCAGTCCAGCGATGCGCCGGTGAAGACGCTGAAGGTCACGGTGCTCTCGACCATGCTGGTTGGCGGGGCGCGTGAAGGCGTGGGTGAGTGGGGCTTTGCGGCCGTGCTCGAGGTGGATGGACGCCGTTGGCTCATCGACACCGGCGCGCGTGCCGAGACCGTGATGAGGAACGCGGCCGAGTTGAAGGTGGATCTCTCGGACATCACCGATGTGGTCATCACCCACAACCACGACGACCACACGGGCGGCTTGCTGACGTTGCGGCGCGAGCTGGCGAAGAAAAATCCCAAAGCGCTCACTCGCGCGCACGTCGCCAAGGGAATCTTCACGAGTCGGCTCGATCGGAATGGCCGCGAGGGCAACGGGCTGTCCCCGATCAAGGCGGAGTACGAAGCGCTCGGCGGCACGTTCGTGGAGTACGCCGGCCCGACGCGCCTGGCGCCGGGTGTGTGGCTGACCGGGCCGGTGCCACGCACCTATCCGGAACGCAACTGGAGCGGCAGCGGCATGCTGCAGACGCCCGCCGGGCCGGTCGAGGACAACGTGCCCGAAGATTCGTCGATCGTCGTGCAGACCACGGACGGCCTCGTCCTGCTGAGCGGATGCGGCCATGCCGGCATCATCAACACGGTGGAGTTCGCCCAGAAGGCGGTGAAGAACGATCCGGTGCACGCCGCAATCGGCGGCTTCCACCTGTTCGCGGCGTCGGATGAGACGCTGGCGTGGACGGCGGGTAAACTGAAGAATGCGCACCTCGCGTATCTGCTAGGCGCACACTGCACCGGCATCGAAGCGGTGTTCCGCATTCGGCAGGCGCTCGGCCTGACGCGCAAAGCTGCCGTCGTGGGGGCGGTCGGGTCGTCGTTCTCGCTCGGGAAGGGCATCGATCCGCGCGCGCTGGCGCAGTAGTGTCATCGTGTCGAACTTCCTCTGGGGGTTCCTGTTCAGCGGCATTGGCGCGGGGTACTTCATGTACGGCCGGAAACAGACGGCCGTCGTGCCGTTGGCCTGCGGCGCCGTCCTGATGGCGTACCCCTACTTCGTCGACGACGTGGTGATGACCGTGGCCATCGGCCTGGTGCTCGTGGTCATTCCGTTTGTC
>JANMDX010000034.1:0-3212 GCA_031376505.1 Acidobacteriota bacterium | reverse complement strand
TGCTCGAGGCCGCTGACTGCATCGTGTTGCAGTTCGAGATTCCGCTCGAGACCGTGTTCTACACCGTGCGGTTCGCCCGCGAACACGGCATCCGGTGCATCGTCAATCCGGCGCCGGCTCAGCCCTTTGATCTCAGCGCGCGGGCCGGCGTCGACTACTTCGTGCCCAACGAAACCGAGGCCGAAGGGATCTCCGGCATGCCGGTGCGGTCGATCGACGACGCCACGGCCTGTGCCAGATACATGGTCGCGCAGGGACTGCAGCGCGTGATCATCACACTCGGCGAGAAGGGCGCGCTCCTGGCCAGCGCCGACGGCGTGACGCACGTGCCGCCCTATCGGGTCGCCACCAAGGACACGACTGGCGCGGGCGATGCCTTTGTCGGCAGCTTCGCGGTATTCCTCGGCGAGGGGTTGGCCGAGCGCGACGCCATCGCCCGCGCCAATCTCTACGCGGCCCTGTCGACCACCGGCGTCGGCACCCAGAAGTCGTTTGTGACCCGCGAGCGATTTGACGAGGAGTGGAGGGCGCGCGCGGCCGACGGAGAGTAGGATCGCCGCGTGTCCTCAAGGAGGGTGCCGTTGTCTCAGCAGGTCCGTCGCCGGGTGCGTACGATTGCCGCCAGCGCGTTGGTCGTCTTCGGATCTGCAGCCGCGACGTGGGTCCAGACCGCGCCGCCAGGTGCGCCCAATGTGCTCATCGTGCTGCTCGACGACGGCGGCTACGGCCAGACCAGCACGTTCGGGGCGCCGATTCCGACGCCGACGCTCGATGCCCTTGCCGCTGGCGGCCTGCGCTACACGCGCTTTCACGTCACGTCGTTGTGCTCACCAAGTCGCGCGGCGCTCCTGACCGGCCGCAACAATCACGCGGTCGGGATGGGCTCGCTCACCCACTGGTCCACGGAAGAACCGGGCTACACCGGGTCGATTCCGAGGACGGCCGCGATGCTTCCGGAGGTCCTGCGCCAGCACGGCTACGCGACGGCCGCCATCGGCAAATGGCACCTCATCCCCGATCCCGAGACGACGCCCGCGGGGCCATTCGATCACTGGCCGACGCGCCAGGGCTTCGACTACTACTACGGCTTCATCGGCGGCGAGACCGACCAGTGGTATCCGGACCTGCGCGAAGGCATCACCCCCACCAGACTGCGCCCGCCCCCGGGACGCGACGGTGACTACACGCTCACCGAGGACCTCGCCGAGCACGCACGCGCGTGGATCTTCCGCCAGAAAGGCGTGGCCCCGGACCGCCCGCTGTTCATGTACCTCGCACCCGGCGGAGTCCATGCGCCGCTCCAGGCGCCTTCGCGTTGGATAGAGTCGTTCAAGGGCCGCTTCGACATGGGCTGGGACGCGTATCGCACAGTCGTCTTCGAACGACAGAAACAGCTCGGCGTCATTCCGCCCGACACGGTGCTGACGCCGCGACCGCCGGAGATTCCGGCGTGGGAGTCCCTGACGGCGGATGAGAAGAAGGTGGCGGCGCGACTGATGGAGGTGTTCGCCGGATTCATGGCGCAGACCGACCACGAGATCGGTCGCGTCATCGATGCCTTCCGTCAGACCGGGCAGCTCGACAACACGCTCATCCTCTTCATCGCAGGCGACAACGGCGCCAGTCTCGAAGGGAGCCTCACCGGTACCGCCAACGTGATGGAAACGGTCAATGGCCTACCGACGCCCGCATCGGCGATCGTCATGCGCCTCGACGCCATTGGCGGCCCGACGACCAACCCGCACTACCCGGTCGGCTGGGCCTGGGCCGGGAACACGCCGTTCCAGTGGGGCAAGCGCATCTCGTCGCACCTGGGCGGCACACGCGCCCCGCTCGTGGTCTCATGGCCGGCGCGAATCACATCCGGCGGCACGACGCGGGCGCAGTATCTCCACCTCATCGACGTGCTGCCCACAGTCCTCGAGGCGGCCCGCATCCCGCAACCGGCGTCCGTGAACGGCGTGACGCAGCAGAAGGTCGACGGCGTCAGTTTCCTGCCGACACTGACGCGCCCGTCAGCGCCCGAGACGCGTGTGACGCAGTACTACGAGATGCACGCAAACCGCGCCATCTACCACGACGGGTGGGTCGCCGCGCGGCGCAGCGGCAACGTGCCGTGGCCCGAGGGGATCGCCAAGACACCGCCCGCCTGGGAGCTGTACGACATCGCGCACGACTACTCGCAGTCGCGGGATCTCGCGAGCCAGCACCCCGCCAAGCTGGCCGAACTGCAGAAACTGTTCGACGAGGAAGCCACGAAGAACAAGGTGCTCCCGCTCGATGCACGCGTGGCCGAACGTCAGCATCCGAACCCGCCACCGCCGGGCGGCCGCTCGTTCTACACGTTCTACCCAGGCACCACGCACCTCTACGACGCGGCCGCGCCGGGCACGCGCAACCGCACGCACATGATCACCGCTTATGTCGAGGTTCCCGCGGCGGGCGCCGAGGGCGTGATCGTCGCAGAGGGCGGCATGGCGTCGGGCTACGCGCTCTACGTGAAGGATCGACGACCGACCTACACCTATAACTACTTCCGCCGCGAGGTGACGACGATCGCCGCCACCGACCCTCTGCCCGCGGGCAAGTCGGTCATCACCGTGCATTTCGCCTACGACGGCGGCGGCATGGGCAAGGCGGCGACCGTCACACTGACGGTCAACGGCGTGAAGGCCGGCGAGGCCCGCCTCCCGCAGACCGTCCCCGTCACCTACTCGTACGACGAGACCTTCGACGTTGGCGAGGATGCGTCATCGCCCGTGGGGCCATATTCCGCGCCGTTCCCTTTCACTGGCACGCTCGACAGGGTCGAGTTGCGGGCGGAGCCGCCGGCCACCACCACGAAGCCGCGCGAGTAGGAGGGATACGCGCAAGCGCTTCAACACGGAGTGGAGAGCGCGTCGAACTAGCGACGAGGAATGGCGCCGGCGTCGCCGGCCCTGCCCCCGGAACGGCACCCGTGCGCGTCAGGAAGCGCTCAATCGGCTGCGGGTTGAAGCGGGCGACGCTGAACGGATGTGGCAGCGCCGTCTCGAAGGTGGTTGCTTTCAGCCTCCCCTGGCCGTTCGACAGGATGAGCAGGGTGGGCGGCAGATCGCGCGCCGAGCCGAACGTACTCGCCTCGAACCCGTACTGCCGATCGCGATACGTCACCCGCGGCCACTGGCCGCCGCTGCCCGCGACCGCCACCGCGCGAACGAAGTAGTCGCGCT
>JANMDX010000388.1:0-40026 GCA_031376505.1 Acidobacteriota bacterium | reverse complement strand
CAGGATGTCGCCGTAGTGCACGGCGCAGTTCTTGGCCAGAATCGTGATGCCGCGCTCGCGCTCGAGCTCGTTGCTGTCCATGGCGCGCTCGGTGACGCGCTCGTTGGCACGGAACACGCCCGACTGGCGGAACATGGCATCAACCAAGGTGGTCTTGCCGTGGTCGACGTGGGCAATGATGGCGACGTTGCGGCGCAGGGGGTTGACCACACGCTCTGTGGTCGATGACGGTTCAGACATCCTCCCAGTATACCCTTCGACTTCGCTCAGGGCAGGCGACTCTGATCCGGTCGGCGGCCTCTAGAAGATGGGATGTAACGTCGTGAACAAGGTCAGCGCCACGATGTAGAGTACGCCGTAGCCCATGTACAGCAGGGGCCGCGCGAGTGCCGGCATGACCGCCGCCAGCCAGATCTGGAACGGGAAGAGCACCGCGGAATACCGGCCGAGGCCCTCGAACTGGCCGGAACTGAGGGGCAAGGCCAGATTGGCGGCGACAAGCAGCGCGTAGCCCACGCCGAGCCGCCCCCACAGCCACGGCAGCGTCGCGGCCATCACCACGGGGAAAAACCCGTTGAGCGTGTCGTAGGGCGCGGCGTGCTCCGTCAGCAAATAGGCATAGGGCCGCGTGGCAAGATTCGCGAGGAGCGTGATGAGCGGGCTACCCGCGGCCGTGGCGCCCGGATGGTAGCCCCAGCGCGTGATGGCGAAGTACCACTCGAACGGATCGCCGGTGACCTGCCAGTTGTAGGCACAGTAGGCCACAAAGCCCAGGCTCGTGGCGGCGCCGGCCGCCAGCGCGCGCAGACGCCCGCGGCGCGTCGGCTCGGCCGACATCCAGGCCAGCCAGACCAGGGCCGGCACGGCCATCACGCCGTTCACGCGGGTGGCCGTCATCAGTGCGCCAGCCGCCGCGCCGAGCCACCAGCGGCGGGTGCGCAATCCAAAGATCGCCCCCGACAGTCCCAGGAGAAACAGCGATTCGGAGTAAGCCACGCCGAAGAAGAACGCGAACGGGAACACGAACGTGAGGACGGCCGCATGCCAGGCCCGGTCGGCCGTCAGGTCCAGACGCGCCGTGCCGTAGACAAGTCCCATCGCGGCAATCGACGCCACCCACGACACCACGATGCCGCCGAAATAGAAGTCGGCCGGCGTCCCGCCAACGGCCCGGCCCACGACGCCCATCAGCAGCGGATACGCCGGAAAGAACGCGAGGTTGTTGCGTCCGCCCTCGACCCACTGGTAGCCCCGCGACGCGATGCCGAAGTACCAGCCAGAATCGTTGCGCGCGAACGTGTCCCAGAATAGATGCGTCTCGCCGAGCACGGTGAACTGCTCGGGCCGATCGAGCGGGAACGTCGCGTTCATGAAGAACGCGATGAGCGCCGTGGCCACGCGCAGCACGACGGCCAGGAGCATGAGTTGCGTCACCGCGCGGGCATCATCGGCCGTCCAGGCGGACGGAGGCGGAGAGGCAGTCACCGCGCGCATTCTACCTGCTCGCTCCGCGCCGGCCAACGCCGCGCCCCGGAGCGTGCCGCTATTGCGGTTCGAGGATGACGACCTGCGCCGAACGCCGCGAGCCGTCGAGGTCGAGACCGCCGGCCATCAGGTCCGCGCCGGTCGCGCGGCCGAGCGTGCCCGCGTCGAACGACCAGTACCGGTAGGTCGTGGCTGGCCGCAGGTCCACGAGAGGCGCGCGGATGGTCCGCACGCCCGACGGATTGCGGAATCCGTAGACGACGGCGACACCCGACCCGGGGTTCGTGTGCTGCACGACGTCCCACCCCGGTCCTCCGCCGCCGACATCCACGTTGCGGGTGTGCAGTGTGGCGTAGGCCTGGCCGCGCAGCGCGCGCAGCGTCTTGTACTGAGCGATGTAGCCGGTCAGGTCGTCGGCATCGGCCAACGGCAGCTGCCGCAGGTCGGCGGCCAGCCCCATTGCCCCGAGCATGCGCGACCGCACCAACCACGCCATGTCGGTGGCGCCGGAGAGCGGCTCGTTCTCACCTGCCATCACATACGAGAGCAGCGCCGCCGGCGGCACGAACGCCGAGAGCAGCTCCTGATGGTGACGCACGCGCGTGGCCGGGGCGGTCACGTCGTCCACCCAGGTCGCATCGGTGCGGACCAGCAGCTCGGGATCGAGGCGACGGGCGCCACCCGAGACGTTCTCGACGAGCAGCGCGGGGTAGCGGGCGCGCAGTCCCGCGAGCAGCCGGTAGAGCCCGTGCACGTGCCCGAAGTTACCGCCGCCGGCGCCGTGTTCGTGGTCGGTGCGCGTGCACGTCGCCCAGCCGTTCATGTCGATCTTCAGATAATCGGGACGGGCTTCATCGAGGAACGCAAACAGGCGGTCTCGGACCCAGTTCCACCCGGCGTCCTCCGCCAGGCAGATCTGCGCCCAGGGCGCCTGTGCGTTGGGAACGCCGGCCTGGTACTGGCCGTTCTCACGGGCGAGGAAGCGGTCTTCGGCGCCGCCGCCCCGCCCCACGGTGGCGCGATCCACGCGTTCGGGCTCCACCCACACGCCGAACTTGAGCCCGCGCGCATGCGCGTAGTCGGACAAGACCCCAAGGCCGTTCGGGAACCGCGTGCGGTCGAGTTGCCAGGAGCCGAGTCCCGAGGTGAAGTCGAAGCGATCGGTCGGGGCGATGCCGGGATACCAGCCCGCATCGAGTTCGAAGAGTTCCCCGCCAAGCGCCGCAAACCCATCCATCTCGCGACGGATAAGCGCGTCATCGATCTGGATGCCGAACTGGAACCACGAGTTGTAGGTGACGAGTGCCGGAAAGGCGCGACCGCCCCGGCGCGACGCGGCCCACGCGGCCATCCCGCGGGCCTGCTCGCTCGCCGAGTCGGCGGTGACTTCGACGAGCCCGTGCGGGAACTCCACCGTGCGCCCTTGGCGCACGACGACGTCGCTGTTCATGAGGCCGACGTCGACCTGGGCCCCCGTGACCGTGCCGCGCAGCGCCGCCCGCCACGTACCGCTCCAGGCCAGGCTTACGACGACGCGCTCGCCGCTGCCGGCCAGAACGAACCACGGCATGGCCTGCCGCGACGACAGCGTCTCGCTGCCGAACTCGACCGACGTGCCGTCGTCGAGCCGGCGCGTCCGCACGCTGAAGGGGCCGCCCTCGACGTCGGGAGTCTCGAGGCCGCGCTGCCAGGTCAGATCCTTCGCGGCGAACTCGAGCGAGAAGGCGGCCGCGTTGTGCACCGTGACGTCACGGTCGGCCGTGACGCCCGTCCACATCTCGATCACGGGCACCCCGGGAGCCACGGCGTAGTGCCGCTCGACCACGAGCGGCCGGTTGCGCAGCGTGAAGCGCAGCGTGAGTTCGGCGCGGCCCTCGACGCTTGCGGCACTGGCCGACTCGAAGCGGTAGGTGCGGTCGCCGGGGATGGACGTGAGGTCGTCGTAGGTCAGGCCCACGTCGCCGAAGGCGGGCACGACGACGTTCTTACGCCCCTGATGGGTGATCGATTCGATCTGGACGCCGATCTTCGTGACCACGATGCTGGCAGCGAGCTCGCTATTGCCAATCGTCCACTGATGGCCGCCGGCCGCCTCGCGGACATAGGCGTCGGCCACGTCGATCGAGCCAGCGGCGCCAAGCCCCACGGAAGCCACGCCCAGAACCAGCGTCAGCAGCGCCGCCGATACTCTGGCTGCGGACGTGCGCACCGGCCGCTGGCCGGGCGGCACGCCACCGATGGAACACGGTGAGGCGATTGGCACGAGGGTAACGAGTGTATCTCGCAAACACCCGCGCGCCGGCCCGTCACGACCGCGAGACGACGTTGTATCCTGTACCCATGCCCCTCTACGAATATCGCTGCCAGGAGTGCCAGCACGGCTTCGAGCTGCTCGTGCGTGACAACACCACCTTTGAGTGCCCGTCTTGTCATGGACAGAAACTCGAGAAGCAGCTCTCGGTGTTCGCGGTCGGAGCCGAAGGCCGGGGCGGGCGCGCGCCGGTGGCGATGGCCGGCGGCTGCGGGTCGTGCGGACATCCCGGCGGCCCCGGCTCCTGCTCGGTGAACTAGGCCGGCCGTGAAAGTCCTGCGCGTCGCCTGGCATCTCATGGCCGTCCTGGGCGTTGCCACGGCGGCCGGCGCCGCGTGGTTCGCGAGCCAGGGCCTCAGCGCCAAGGCCACGCCGGGACCCGTCGAGACGCGCGTATCGCGCCTGGCCCGGCATTGGCTGATGCCAGCCGACGCCCGCGCGCGTGTCAGCCCTGAGCAAGCAACGCCCGAGACCCTTCAACAAGGCATGGCCCACTGGGCCGACCACTGTGCCAGCTGCCACGGCAACGACGGCTCGGGCCAGACCGCGATGGGCCTGGGCCTCTATCCCAAGGCGCCCGACATGCGCGTGGCTGCCACGCAGGACCTGAGCGACGGCGAACTCTTCCAGCTCATCGAACACGGCGTGAAGATTACGGGGATGCCCGCCTGGGGCACCGGCACGCCCGAGGGCGAACAGGCATCGTGGCACCTCGTGCAGTTCATTCGCCGGCTGCCGTCGCTGACCGAAGACGAGGTCACGGCCATGGAAGACCTGAATCCTCGCGGTCGCGCGGAATGGCAGGCGCTCGAAGAAGAACGGCGCTTCCTGTCTGGTACACTCGACCTTCCCGAGCCAACGCCCGAGCACGTGCATCGCCCCTGACCCTAGGAGACGCCATGAACCGTCGCACCTTCGTCCTCGCCCTCACGATGACCGCCTGTTCGCTCACCCCTGCGTTCGCGCACGAGGGCCACGACCACAAGCTGCTCGGCACGGTGACCGAGCTGGCCGCCGACCGTATCGTGGTGAAGGCCACCAAGGACGGCGCGCTGTCAACCGTGGCGATTACGCGCACGACGAAGATCACGCGTGGCGCAACCAAGCTCCAGGCCTCCGACCTCAAGGTGGGCGACCGCGTGGTGGTCAACATCGGCAGCGGCAAGGCTCCGCTCTCGGCCAAGGCCATCCAGGTCGGCGCCGCACCGACGACCCACTAACGCGCACCACCCCCCCCGCGTTCCTGCATGCCGCTGCCGACGTCCATCCTCTGCCCCGTCGATTTTTCGGCGCACGCGGAACGCGCGCTGCGTCACGCGGTGGCCCTGGCCGGCGCATTCCACGCCCGTCTCACCGTGGTGACGGTGAATGACCCGTTGCTCGTCGCGGCCGCTGCTGCGGCCGGCTACGCCGACACGCTGCGCGACCAGGTCGCGGCGGCCCTGCTCGAGGCGTTGGCACGCGTGCCCGCGCCAGCACCGCGCGTGCCGGCGGCGATCGACATCGTCACCGGCGTGGCCAGCGACGAGATTCTGCTGGCGGCCGACCGCGCAGGCGCCGACCTCATCGTGATGGGCACGCAAGGGCTCGGCGGCGCCGGCAAGCTGCTGTTCGGCTCCACCGCCGAACGCGTAATGCACTCGACCACAGTGCCCGTGCTCGCGGTGCCGGACTACGCACCCGAACGCGTCACCGTCGTCGACGGATCGACGCACTTCACTGTCGGCACAGTCGTGGCGGCCGTGGGACTCGACGCCCTCGACGGGGTCGTGGCTGGCACGGCGGCGGACTGGGCCGGCGCGATGGGGGCCGGGCTCGTGCTCACCCACGTGTGCCACGAGGCACCCGCGCCGCCGTGGTGGACGTTCTCTGGCAGCCCGGTGCCGGCCGAGTCCATCGACGAGGCCCGCGCGCAGACGGCCGCGTTGGCGCACACGTTGCCGGCCGCTGCACGGGCCGCGGTCGACGTGCGCAGGGGCGCGGCGCCCGCGGGCATTGCGAGCGTCGTGCACGAACGCGCGGCGGGTCTGCTCGTTGTCTCCCGCGGGGGTGGCGAACACCGGCCTGGTACCGTGGCCTATCGCATCATGCGCGAGGCCGACATCCCCACCCTCGTCGTTTGCCGCCGCTGACGCGCCGCGTCAATAGGCTGCGAGCAAGGCGGCCGCGGCCGTGAACCGCGGGGCGATGTCCACCGGCACGTGCGTGAGCTTGTCGAACACCGCCTTGGTGTTCGGCCGTACCACACCCAGAGTGTCGAGCAGCGCCTTGGCGCCGGCGTAGTTGCCCTCGGCCTCGATCATCAACAAATCGCGCGTCAGCGCCGTCACCGCCTCGCGAATCTTGCCGGTCGCCACCGCAAACGTGCCGTCGGCACTCACCGTGAACGCACCCCGGTCGAGCAGGTAGTTCAATTGGACGGCCTGGCCGCGACCGTGGGCCTCGGTGATTCCGAAACGGATCGAACGAAACGCCGACGCGAGAAACGTCGTGTACATCGTGTCCTGCATCGTCTGAGGTAGCTGCCCTTTGTCGACGAGAAACTGCAGCGCGAAGAGCCCGGCGGCGTCGGCCTTCGCTTCTTCGATCGCGCTATACGTGTCCTTCAGCTCCTGTCGCACGGTGGTGGCCCGGCCAGCGACGGCGATGTTGTGCGGGCCCAGCCCGTGCACGAGTTCATGCATCAGGATGTGCGTGAAGAACGCGTCGAAGGCCACGTGCCCGCGGTCGGCAGGCGCCAGCGCGACCTGCGCAATCGGCAGCAGCACCTGGTCGAACTTGGCCTGCTGATTGTTCTTCAGCATCACGCGCTTGCTGCCCTTGGCGGCGATGACGCGCTCGTCGTTGGGCAGATTGAACGCGGCCGTCTGCACGCCGCGATTGGCGTCGCCGGACGAGAACACGGTGTTCACGACCGCAATGGGGGCCAGGGCGCCCAAGGCGGGATTGCGGTATTTCGCATCGATCGGCAGGTGGTTCTCGATGTCCTGCAGGTGACCCGCAAACTGCTGCAGCTTGGCCGATTCCGCCTGGTCCTTGATCGTGATGAAGGCCTCGAACGCCGCCTTGTAGTTGAACCACTCGTCTTCGTAGACCTCGTACGGGCCAATCGTGGGTTCGATGGTGGCATCGAGCTCCATCCACTTCACGTCGCTCTCGTAGTAGTCGTTTGACGCGAATGACGCGGCGCGCGCTTCGAGAAACGCCTTGAGCGTGGGCTGCGTCGTGACCCCGGCCGCCGCGCGCAAGTGGCCGGCCGCCAGTGCCAGCTCGCTCTGATACTCCACGCTGTAGGGCACCGCCATGAACTGGCCGTTGGCGCCGCGCCGGATCGTCGTGAAAAATCCCGTGGCCGCCTGCCGCGCGGGCCCCGCCTGCGTGGCCAGCCAGCGCTCGACGTCGGCTTTCGTCGCGTCAGCGGGATAGAAATTCGCGGCGGCGGGCTTGGACGGCGCGCCGGACAGGAACGCCTCGTTGTGGTCGAGCCGTGACCACGGCCCCTTGTTGACGAGGAAGTAACCGAGCCGCGCCCGTCCGAGCGGCGTGTCGTCGGTGACGAGCGACGTGAGCGTCGCTTCGTTGCCCGCCCACACTTGGCGGAGAAACAGCGCGTCCATCACCTGCGCCGCTCGCACCATATGCGCGAGCGCGCGGCGCTCGGACTCCGGCAGCATCGAAACATCGGCCGACAGATCGGTGGGCGCAAGACGCGCGGACTGTGTGGCAAGCGCCGCCACCGCCGGGTCGACTCGTTCAGGAGGGACCGCACCGGTCGCCGGCCTGCCCGACGGCGGCGCGTCGCCGCCACCAGCGCAGCCCGTCATACCCATGACGAACACTCCGGTACACGCAAGCAGCAAGGATCTGGACATGGGGGTGAAGGCTCACGAAACATTACATGGACTAGTGCACGCCCGGACTGCCGAGCAGGTGCGCGGGATCGGCGCCAAGCCGGGCAATGGCCTGGTCCCACATCTCCGCCGGCGGGCTGCCGAAGATAAGGTCCGCGCCCACCGGCACGAGCAGCCACGACGACTGCACCAGTTCGCCGTCGAGTTGCCCCGCCGACCAGCCGGCATAGCCCACCACGACCTTCACGTCGCGACCTGGGGGGGTCTGCAAGGCAATGCGAATCGCCGCGGGCGACGCCGACAGGAACACCCCGTCGGCGATCTCGGTGGCGTTTTCGTCGAGCGAGGAACGCGACGTGAGCACCCAGGCCCGCATGGGCTCGACGGGACCACCAGTGAACAGGTGCACGTCGTCGCGGATCTCGATCTCGGGCGCCGTCTGCACCATCTCGTTTGCCGGCTGCGCCATCGGCCGGTTCACGATCAGCCCAAACGCGCCCTCGGTGTCGAACTGGCAGAGCAACACGACCGTACGCGCAAAATTCGGGTCCGCCAGCTGCGGCATCGAGATGAGCATCATGGGCGTATCGGCCACCGCTCCGTCGTGCATAGGTCCATCCTACTCCAGTGCCTTGCCCCACCTGAGGATTGCCCGGCTCAGCGCGCCACCCCGGGGGCGTGAACGCGTACGAGAGCGGCATATTCGCGCTCGGCGAGAAGACGCCGGGCTGCTGGCGGCGTTCCGTCTCCGCAAGCCCACTACAATCAGGGCGTGCGCGACGCGGTATCCGAGGTCATTCGCTACAACCGCGCTTTCGACCGCGAGAGCCTGCGCCGCAAGGTCGAAGCGATGTCGAGGGGGCCCTTCGAGTTCTTTCGAGCGACCTCGCATCTGTTCGCGCTGGATGTTCGTTTCGGCAGGAGCGAACCCGCGGGGCTCATCATTGGCGATCTGCATTCCGAGAACTTCGGCACGTTTCGTGCTGTCAGCAACGACATCGTCTACGACATCAACGATTTTGACGATTGCGCGACCGGCGCCTACGAGTACGACCTGCGCCGCCTGCTCACGAGCCTCGTCGTTGGTGGCGAAGCCGCGAAGCTGCCGCTGTCTGGCTGCGTGGCCGCGTGCGAGGCGGCACTTGACGAGTACGTCACGGCGATCGCCCGGTTCGGCAAGGCCACACACCGGCGGGACCTGGCTGCGCGCAAGTCAGCAGCGCAGGTCAAGGGGCTGCTCGCGGTGGCACGCGAGCGGTCGCGCGTCGACATGCTCCGGGGGTTGGTCACACAAGACCGCCAGACCGGGCGTTGGCTGTTTCGCGCCAACCCGAAGTTCGCGCCTCTGGATGGCGCGCGGCGCGCGGCAATCGCCGAGGCCTTCCCGCATTTTCTGCGCCATTGCCAGGCACCGGGCGGGGCGGATACGTCCAGGTATGTGCTCGAAGACGCGGTCTTCCGCTTTGCGAGCAAGGGCAGCCTTGGTCGCGAGCGCTACGCGATCCTGCTGCGCAAAGGTCTCGCCGCTCGCGAGGGTCTCGCGGCCCTTCGACTGATCGAATGGAAGGCCGCCTTCGACTCACCGCTCGATTCGACACATCCCCACACGCGTGCCCAGGACAAGGGCCGCGCGAAGGAGATCTACGACGCGGCGCTCCGGTTCCAGATGCAACCCAAACGCTATTGGGGTTTCACCGTGGTGAACTCGCGCCCGTTTCAGGTCCGGGAGATCGGCGCCAACGACGACCGCTTCAGTCCCAAGAAATTCTCGAGCGCCGCTCGTCTCAGTGTGGCCGCACGCGTCTTCGGCGGAATTACCGCGAGAGCGCACCTCATGTCGAGTCTCGGCACAGAAGGACCGAGGCCGCTGGCGAAGGCCAGCATTCAGCGGCCATTGATCGCCTTCGCGCTTGGATATGCCGAGATCGTCCAGCGCGACCAGGCGGATTTCTGCCAACGGGCCGACGAGGTCACGGAAGCGCTGAAACTGTGACGAGCGGCCTGTCCCCCACTCCTGGCCCCTTGGCACAGCCCGTTGGCGCACGATCACTGGCGCGCCCAACGGCCACGGCGGGAAGGGCAGCAGCCCCTCGCGGCGCTACACGAACGCCACAGCGTCGTTCGCCCCGACCGCCCGCAGGATCGACGCGAACTGCGACTCGAACATCTCGGTTCCCGACACGCCGGCCATCGGCTGCTCCTTGTGCATGTGCAACAGCGAACCGTCGCGTCCCACCGCCCGCACGGTGGCCATGGCGACCGTGAACGCGGGTGATGTCACCAGGCGCGCGCGGCAGCGGTCCAGGCCGATGGTGGCGAGCCCACACGTGACCATGGTGTTGACGTTGCGCGGGTACAGCGCCGCGATGCCCCGCACGGGACCATCGTAGAGCACCGTCTCGCCCGTGATGCCTGCCGGGTCGAACCCGGAATCCGAAAAATCGATGTTGGCCGGGTGCTTGTGGAACGCAATGTCGACCTCGGCCCACATGTGGCGCGACTCGAACAGATTGTCGACGCCCATCAACGCCCCGTGCGGAATCAGCAGTCGGCGACCGGCGCGTCTGGCCTGCGCCACCATGCGATCGAACAGCGCCTGGTCGGCCAGCGCGGTAACCGAGAGCGGCAGATAGTCGGCCTGGGCCAGTATCGATTCGCCCCATTGGCGCGTGTAGTCCGGATGCGCCATCTCAATCACCAGGTCGACGGCGCGCTCAGACATGCCCGCCAGATTCTCGAGAATCAGTTGATCAGGTACTGCGGCCGGTCGCGTCCGGTTGTGGACGAACGCGACCTCGAGGCCAAGCTGCGGGTTGTCGCGCAGCCGGTCGAATACTCGAGAGCCGATGAACCCACAACCGATCAAACCGACGCGCGTCATAGGGAGAGCCAGGCGAGCGCGCCGAAATGCCGGGCGTGCCGCACGCAGAGTATCAACGGCAGCGCCAATCAGAATGGCACGTTCCCTCGGTCCACCGTTACGATGAGGTCCGCGGGTGTGCGCAGCAGGCTGTCCGACGCGAACGCGCGCAGCGTGTAGATGCCAGGGCGCGCGAACGTCGCCGTCACGCTGACCTTGCCTTCTTCGACCTTCACGTAGCCGTCCGGAGCGAACGCGACGGCGGCCGGACCACGATAGACCAGCCACAGCACCGACAGGCCCTGGGGCGCGCGTGGACGTGACGGCAGCGGCACGTTGACCGGCGACGGAGGCGCGCCGCGCAGGGTGGGCTCGAGGGGACGCGGCGGACGCGGCGTGCTCGCCGCCGGCAGACCGTCGTCGGTGACCGTGGCGATGAGCACGACCGGCGTGCCGGCGGTTGCCCGGCCGATCGGCGCGATCGTGACCACCGGCGGCTGGTCTCTATTGATCAGCTCGTTGCTGATCTGCACGCCGCCACCGTTGTTCGAGACTTCGACCTTGCGATCGATCTCCCAGATGTCCAGCAGCGTGGCGCGCGCCGTCTCGGTCTTGCCGTTGGCGGTCAGCGTCCAGACGACTTCTTTCTTCCGGTCCCAGTCTTTCGGGACGTTCACCCTGAAGATGAAGTGGTTCTCGCGCGGATAGAAGTACGTCGGCTGGCCGCGGTCCGCGGGCCCCGGCTCGAAGCCGTTCTGCGCGCCGACGGGAATCGCAAGCTCCTGCACGTGGTTCCGGTTCAGGTACCCGAACACCAGGTTGAAGCTGCCGTCGGGCACGCGCTCCCATCCTTCATAGACGGGCACCACCGCCTGCCCCGACTTGAACTTGATGTGGAGTTCCGTTGACTGCGACTGCGCAAAAACGGCCCCGTGCCTGATGGACTGCGCCGCCGACGCGATCGCCACAGCGGCGGCAAACACGACGGCGGCCCTGTTCATCGAGGCTGCCCTTGCGCCGTGCTCGTGCGCTTGACGCCTTTCCGGGCGTCGAACGCAGCCTTGTATTCTTCGTCGGTGAAATCGTGCCAGGTGATCCAGGCAAATCCCATCTCGTCGATGGTACGGTTGCCGCTACCAACCCAGTTGCGCGAATCGGGATTGCCCTTGGTCGCCGAGTTGTCGTGCCACGAGATCACGTGCAGCACGGTCCCCGCCGGATAGATCGGCGCGACCTCGTCCTTGTAGACCGCAACGATGTGCCAGTTGAAGCTCCAGTCGGCGCAGTTGATCTGCTCGGTCTTGTTGTCCGGATAGATCAGCTCGATGCACTGGCGCTTGCCGCGCGTGTGCATGTGCGGCTGAAACGCCGTGATCTGCCCGGCCTGGTTGAAGCGCGTGTAGCCGTCGCTGCGGACGTAGGTGGAGCCGCCGGGGATGTCGAGCGGTTCCGTCGGCTGTCCCAGCTGCTTGGAGTAGACGACGTGCTTCGGCGTGTAGCCTTTCGGGTAAAGCACGATCCCGAGCTGCGATTGGTCGGTCGTCTCCTCGCCCACCGAGTGATAGTGGAAGTCGAACTTGATCTTCGCGCCGGCGCGCAACAGTCGGCCGGTGCCGTCAGGAAACAGATCGCCGTTCTTGCCAACCGCGAACTCGTTCAGGAACTCGCCGGACGTCTCGGGATTGCTGTCGTCCCCGTTGCTGTCGCCGGTCGTGTCGGCGTCGACCGCATAGGTGAGCAGGTGATGGACGACAGCCGTCGTGCCCGGCTTGCTCTCGATCGCCTTGATGTAGCGATCTTCGGTGAGGCCGGTCTCCACGTAGTAGCTGCCCCACCAGTCGGCCGCTTCAGCGGGCACGACATGCTTCGGCGAGGTGATGATGACGTCCGGCTTGCCGATGTGCCACCGGTCCGCGTCGTCGAACTGACGCGGCTTCGGCATGTCGACAGCATTGCCTCTTAGCGCGCCGGCGTCGACCCACTTCGCGATCGTCGCGATCTCGTCGTCGCGGAGCGACGGATCGTTCTTGAAGCTCTGAATGCCGATGTGCGGGTCGATGCCCCACGGCGGCATCTGCCGCTCGATCACGCGTTGCTTGATGGATCGCGCCCACGGCCGCACCTCCTGGTACGTCATCAGCGACATCGGCGCCATCTGCCCGGGCCGGTGACAGTGCTGACACGCCCTCTGGAGAATCGGCTCGACGTCTTTGGTGAACGTTTGCGCGCCGACGCTCGTCGCGCCTGCCAGGGACACCACGACGGCGACGGTCAGGGATCTCATCATGTTCAACCTCCGGAGCCTCGAACTGCCAGATGATGCGCCGATTCCGTGAAAATTGAAAGCCCCTCGCCCATGCGGGCAGGCGGCGAGCGAGGTGTCAGGGCGCTCTGGCCGCCCTGGCCGCGGTCGAGCGCGAGGTCGTTCGAGCCCGGGCCGGAGCCGCTACTGCGCGAGGTAGAACACGGTCAGGCTGGTATCGCGCATCGTCACGACGCCAGCGATGGACCGACAGACGAGGTTGAATGCGGTGTCGTTCGGGTTCACGAGGAAGGCGCGAGTGATGGCCAGCGGGACAGTTGCGAACGCCCCAAGGCCGGCCTGGTCATCTAGCCAGATTTCCTGGGTGCTGTCGGTGACCATGGACGCGCCTCGCGTGATCGAACAGATCACGGCGTCGCGCCCAGCGGTGTCGAGCGACACGGTGCCCGATGCCGTCACTATCACTCGCCCGAATGTGGGCACCATGAGACCGACCGTCCGTACCACGGTCTGCGCGAAGAGCGTCAGCGCCAGGCTTTGGTCTGAATTGGCGAAGGCCACTTGAGGCGGCGCATCGAAGTCGTCTCGCGTCAGGCTGCCGTCGGCCACGCTGGCGCCGGTGACCGCGCCCGCGGCGAGATGCACGTTCGTGATGCTGCCCGGCGCGAGGCCACCCGCCGGCACTGGCCGCAGGGCGCCGGCCACAGCCGGGCCGGGCGTGAACACGAACGTCCCGGCATTGCCCGCGCTGTCCTGCCAGGCACCGCCGAACAACGGCGCGGTGATGGCGGCATCGACGTGCACGGGACGCGCGCCAGGAGATGTGACGACGGTCAACCCGAAGCCGATCGTGCCGTCGGGGTTCGCAAATGCCATTCCGCGGAGGGACGCGGCGCGCACGGCGCCGCATTGGTCATCGGTGCCATCCAGCGCGTAGACCGCGCCCTCCTGGGTGATCGTGATCGTGAGCACGTTGCAGAACGGCCGAAGCTGCCATCGGAACGACCCGAGCGATTGGGCCTGTGCGAGGGCGGCGGGAACGCACGTGACGACGGCGACGAGGATCGCGAGACGGCGAAGGCACGGCATGGGGGCTCCAGTCGGCCACGGGAACCCCGCGGCGGACGATGACGAACGCGGAAGGTGAGTCTCGGGCTCGTCACGGTAGCACCGATGGGATGGAACGCGGCGGCGCGGCCCCGCTGGCGACCTCGTGAAGCAGGCCTTCGGCGATCGGTTGGGGCACGGCAGCCGGCGGGCTCGCCTAGCTCGCCGGCCGTTCCAGCGCCCAACGCACCGCATCCTGCACTGCGACGGCATCCGCGCTGAACGCGGCGTTCTTCACGCCCCCGCCCGGCGACTCGAGCGCGGCCACTGACGCCGGGTCACCGCTCGCGCCAATCGCCAGCGCCAGATTGCGCCGCAGTTGAGCCATCGGCGCATGCGTGAGCGCGCTGCCAGCCACGAAGTCGTGCAGGCGATCGTCGGGGCGGCACCACAACTCGGCCACGGCGGGCGCTTCACGCGTGCCGCGCGGCTGCCAGGCCGGATCCGGTGTGGCCGACGGCGCCAGGTTCCACGGGCACACTTCCTGACAGACGTCACAGCCGAAGACGTGTCCAGCCACGGCGGTCTTCTCGTGATCCGTCAGGGCGCCGGCTTTCTCGATCGTGAGGTAGCTGATGCACCTGCGCGCATCGACCTCACGCGGTTCGACGATGGCGCCGGTGGGGCACGCGTCCATGCAGAGCGTGCACGCGCCGCACTGGTCGGCCACGAGCTCGTCCGGTGTGAGCGGAAGGGTCGTGGCGACACCGGCGAGCAGCACCCATGAGCCGATGTCGGAATTGATGAGCAGCGAGTGCTTGCCGATCCAGCCGAGTCCCGCGTACGCCGCCACGACGCGCTCCTGCACCCAGTGCTTGTCCACGAACACGGCCGCCTCGAACGGCAGCTCGGTGTGCGCGCGCATCCACGCGAGCAACGCCTCGAGTCGCTCGGCGAGCACGAGGTGATAATCCTGTCCACGTGCGTAGCGTGCCACGGTCGCAGACGGCGCCGGCGTGGGGTCAGACCCCGTGAAGTAGTTCGTGGCCGTAACGATGACCGACCGGGCTCCTGGCAGGAAGCGCGTGATGTCAGCCCGCACCTCAGCAGAGCGCTCCAGATACCGCATCTCGCCCGCATGTCCCCGGCCGATCCACGCGTGAATACGCGCCAGCTCCGCCATGCCGGTCGCCGGCGCGATGCCACACAGGTCGAACCCAAGCTCCCGCGCGCGGGCTTTGACGGCAGACGACGTCAGCACCAGTAGACCGCGCGGCTGGGCGTCACAGCGTGACTTCGGCGGATCGGGGCGCACCTCATGTGAACCGCTGCACCCGGGGCGGCCCGTCGGGACGCGGCGGGGGTGCTCAGCGGCGAATCTGAGCACCGCCAGCCCTGACGGCGCAGACGAGGACATGGGCACGAGGCTCGCCGTCCAGGCGAGTCACCTCCCGGAGGAGTGAAGCCGGCATGGCGGAGCGAAGTTGAGCCGATGAGCACCCCCGCCGCGTCCCGACGGGCGAAGGCGCAGCCGAGCGCGAGCCGGCGAGCGGTACCGCGTCGCCTCACGGTCAGTCAGCCGCCTTCTACGACGTGCGGGCCACGAGCTGTCGCAGCACGTACGGCAGGATGCCGCCATGACTGAACGCCGTCAGCTCTTCTGGCGTGTCGATGCGGCACATCGCCTGGAACGTCGTCGTGCTACCGTCATCCGCCGTGGCCGTGACGGTCACCTTCGTGCGCGGCTTCAGCGCGGCCCCCGCGCCCGTGAGCGCGTAGGTCTCGCGCCCCGTGAGCCCACGCGAGCCGGCTGACTCGCCGTCGAGGAACTGCAGCGGCAGCACGCCCATGTTCACGAGGTTGCTGCGGTGGATGCGCTCGTAGCTCTCAGCAATGACCGCCTTCACGCCGAGCAGCATCGTGCCCTTGGCCGCCCAGTCGCGCGACGAGCCCGAGCCGTATTCCTTGCCCGCCAGCACCATCAGCGGCACGCCCGCCGCCTGATACTTCATCGAGGCGTCGTAGATCGGCATGACGTCGCCGCCGGGCAGATAGGCGGTGACGCCGCCTTCCACGCCGGGCACGAGCTGGTTCTTGATGCGCGTGTTGGCAAACGTGCCGCGCATCATCACCTCGTGATTGCCGCGACGCGCGCCGTAGGAGTTGAAGTCCTTCGGCGCCACGCCGTGTTCGACCAGATACTTCCCCGCCGGGCTGTCCGCCTTGATGTTGCCGGCCGGCGAGATGTGGTCGGTGGTGATGCTGTCGCCGAGCACCGCGAGCACGCGCGCGCCGGTGAGATCCGTGAGCGGAGCCGGCTGCATCGACAGGCCTTCAAGGAACGGCGGCCGTCGGATGTAGGTGGAATCCGCCTCCCACTCGAAGCGGTTGCCGGTGGGCACCGGCAGGGCGCGCCACCGGGCGTCACCCTCGAACACTTTCGCATACTGCGACGTGAACGCTTTTGACGTGACGCTCGCGCGCATCGCGTCGGCGATCTCCTTGTCGGTCGGCCAGATGTCCTTGAGGAACACGGGTGTGCCGCCTGCATCGGTGCCGAGCGGCTCGGTCGTGAGATCGATGTTCATCGAGCCGGCAATCGCGTAGGCCACGACGAGCGGCGGCGAGGCGAGGTAGTTGGCGCGCACGTCCTGCTGGATGCGGCCCTCGAAGTTGCGGTTGCCCGAGAGCACCGACGCGACGACGAGCCCGCGCTCGCGAATCTCGGCGCTGACGTCGTCTGGCAGGGGACCCGAATTGCCGATGCAGGTCGTGCAGCCGTAGCCCACGAGATTGAAGCCAATGGCGTCGAGATACGTGTCGAGTCCGGCCGCGCGCAGGTACTCGGTCACCACCTTCGATCCGGGCGCGAGCGACGTCTTCACCCAGGGCTTGCGCGTGAGGCCGCGCTCGGCCGCCTTCTTGGCCACGAGACCCGCGCCGATCATCACGCCCGGGTTCGACGTGTTCGTGCAGCTCGTGATGGCCGCAATCACGACCGAGCCGTGTTCAAGTTGCGTCTTCGTCGCCACGGCTGCGGCGGCGCCCCCCTGGCCCGAGCCTGTCGAAGGCTTCACGCCCTTCTTCAGCTCATCGAGCGAGCCGGCAAACGACTGTTTCGCGCCGGTCAACGGCACGCGGTCCTGCGGACGCCGAGGGCCGGCCAGGCTCGGCACGATCTTCGTCACGTCGACATCGAGCGTCTCGGAATAGACGGCATCGGGCGTGGCGTCAGTGCGGAACAGCCCCTGCGCCTTCGCGTAGGCTTCAACGAGTGCGATCTGCGCTTCGTCGCGTCCCGTGAGACGCAGGTAGTCGAGCGTCAGCGTGTCGATCGGGAAGATCGCCACCGTGGCGCCGTACTCGGGGCACATGTTGCCGAGCGTGACACGGTCGGCAATCGTCAGGTGGCCCAGACCCGGTCCATAGAACTCGACGAACTTGCCCACCACCTTGTGCTTGCGCAGCGCCTCGGTGATGGTGAGCACGAGGTCTGTGGCCGTGGCGCCTTCGGGCAGCTTGCCCGACAGGCGGCAGCCCACAACCGGCGGAATCAGCATCGAGCTGGGCTGGCCCAACATGGCCGCCTCCGCCTCGATGCCGCCCACGCCCCAGCCCACCACGCCCAGCCCGTTCACCATGGTGGTGTGCGAGTCGGTGCCGAAGCAGGTGTCGGGATAGACCGTGTCGCCGTCGACGACCACGACGCGCGCCAGGTATTCGATGTTCACCTGGTGCACGATGCCGGTTTCAGGCGGCACCACGCGGAAGTTGCGGAACGCGTCCTGGCCCCAGCGTAGGAACACATACCGCTCGCGGTTGCGCTGGTACTCGAGGTCGGCGTTCAGCTCGAGCGCGTTGGCCATCGCGAAGTGATCCACCTGCACCGAATGGTCGATGACCAGTTCCACGGGCTGCAGCGGATTCACGCGGGTCGGATCGCCACCAAGCGCCGCGATGCCGTCGCGCATGGCCGCCAGATCCACGACACACGGCACGCCGGTGAAGTCCTGCAGGATGACCCGGGCCGGCATGAACGAGATCTCGGTGTCGGCATTGGCCGCGGCCGGATTCCAGGACGCCAGCGCCCGGATGTCGGCCGCCTTGACAAACGCGTCGTCTTCGCGGCGCAGCAGGTTCTCGAGCAGGATCTTGAGCGA
Organism: Acidobacteriota bacterium; assembly: GCA_031376505.1. Classification (GTDB taxonomy): domain Bacteria; phylum Acidobacteriota; class Vicinamibacteria; order Vicinamibacterales; family UBA2999; genus CADEFD01. The sequence continues at coordinate 22,049 of JANMDX010000388.1, read as the reverse complement.
GAACGGCAGGCGCTCGACCGACGGAAAGGCCTTGGCAAGCGCTGGCACACTGAAGAAATTGACCGTGCGACCGCCCGCGTTGAGGGCCGTCCGCGTGGAGAACGAGTCTCGGCTCGACATCCTCTCGATAATATCAGGCCGGGGCCGGGCCTGCCCGCCAGGCGAGCGAGAACCGGCAAGCCACCTGGAGCGCCCGCTACCGGTCAAGCGCCGTCCCGTGCGCGGACACTTCGGGGCGCGGGCCACGACACCTCATGGATTCGTGCGGCATCCGCCAACGAATTTCACGCCAAACCCGCGGCCGAGAGGGGTCTGGAGGATTGGCACGGGACTTGGTAGGGTCTGCGGCATGCGCGACCTGATCCAGGGCGTTCGGCAGTGGCGGCGTTCACCGCTCCTGGCCGCGGCGGCCATTGTCTCGATCGGCCTCGGCGTGGGGGCCACGACGGCCATCTTCACCGTCGTGCGTCATGTGTTACTGCGGCCGCTGCCGTATGCCGCTCCGGAGGCCCTGGTCATGGCGTGGGAAACCGCGCCCGACAATCCGGCGCGCTGGGTCGCGCCCGCCAATTTCCTCGATTGGCGACGCGACGCGGGCCACGTGTTCGAGTCGCTGGCGGCGTTCGACTCGTTCTCGGCCGCGCTGACCGGCGGTGGCATGCCGGAACGGGTACGCGGCGTGTCGACGTCTGGCACCTTCTTCTCGATGCTGGGACAACTGCCGGCCGAGGGCCGCCTGCTGGTGCCGGACGACGACCGACCAGGCGCGGCGTGCGTCGTGGTCGTCGCAGAGGGCCTGCGCCAACGCCGCTTCAGCGCGGCTCCGACCGCGGTGGGCGCCACGATGGTGCTCGATGGGCGAGCCTGCACCGTCGTCGGCGTACTGCCGGCGACGTTCTCGTTTCCGCTGATGGCGTCGGCCGAGGTGTGGACCAACGGCGACCGCGGCGTGCCTCGCAGTTTCAATTTTCCCGGCGACGTCACAACCGTTCGCGACTCCCACTTGCTGTTCGTGCTCGGACGGCTGCGCAGGGACGTCACCCCAGTTGCCGCCGAACGGGAACTGCAGGTGATCATGACACGTCTGGCCGCAGCGTATCCCGACACCAACACGGGCCTTGGCGCGCACGTCGAGTCGCTGCAGGCGGCGGTCGTGGGCGACGTCCGTCCAGTGCTGTGGCTGCTGCAGGCCACCGTCCTGGTGCTGCTGCTCGTGGCGTCGGCCAACGTCGCCCACCTGCTGCTCGGCCAGGCGGCGCGGCGCCGGCAGGAATTGACGGTGCGCGCGGCGCTCGGTGCTCGACGCGGTGTGCTCGTCCGCCAGCTCCTGGTCGAGGCGTGTGCCCTCGCCATTCCCGGCGGCCTGCTCGGCCTGCTGCTCGCGATGTGGGGCGTGGACCTGCTCGTGGCGTCGGCGCCGGCCTCGGTGCCGCGCCTGTCGGAGATCGCGATCGATCCGGCGGTGCTGGCCTTTGGCCTGCTGCTGACCTGCGCGGCCACCGTCCTCTGCGCGCTGGTGCCCGCCCTCGACGCGTCGCAACCTGCCACCCGGACGGGGCTCTCCACCGGGCTGCGCGTGGCTGGCCGACGCCACACCTCCTGGCATCGCGCCTTGGTCGTGGGCGAGCTTGCGCTCGCCCACCTGCTGGTCGTGGCGGCACTGCTGCTCTCAGCCAGCCTGTTCGCGGCTACCCGGGTGGATCTCGGGTTCGCCCCGGAGGGCCGGATCACCGCGCAACTGAATCTGGCGAGCGATCCCTACCTGCGGCCCGCCCCAGGCGGCGGCGAGTTCTCAGCCGATCCGCAGCCACGGCAGCAGTTGATCGAGGCGGTGGTCACGCGCGTGCAGGCCGCTCCAGGCGTGCGCGCGGTGGCGGCCTCCTTTACGACACCACTGGGCGGCGCCCCCAATCGCGGCGTGCGGGTTGAAGGCGCGCCGGAACCCCCGCGGGGTCAAGAACCCACGGGGGATTTCCAGGCCGTGACGCCCGACTACTTCCGCACGCTCGGCATCGCGCTGGTCCAGGGCCGCGACTTCACGACCGCCGACGACGCGCGCGGCCAGCCGGTGGCGATCGTGAATCGCGCATTCGTCGATCGCTATCTGCCGGGACAAGCTGCGGTCGGCAGCGTGATTCGGTTCGGCGGCTCGCACCGTCACGTGGTGGTTGGCGTGACCGCTGATGTCCGGAATCGTCAAGTGGAACGTGTGGCCGAGCCCGCGTTCTTCGTGCCATTTCCGCAGAACACCGAGGCCTGGCCGTTCCTGGCCGTCACGGTGTGGACGAGCGGTGATTCGGCGACGGCGGCGCCGCTCCTGCGCGCGGCGTTGGCCGCGGCCGATCCCAACCAACCCATTTCGCGCCTGCTCGCGGTGGACGCGGTGGTCGCGGACCAGCTGGCGCCGCGCCGCTTCACGACGTGGTTGGTCGGGCTGTTCGGGGGATTGGCGCTGCTGCTCGCGACCATCGGCGCCTACGGGGTGCTGTCGTGGTCTGTGGCGACGCGGCGCGGCGAGATTGGCGTGCGCAGCGCCCTGGGCGCGTCACCAGCCAGCCTGCGCGGACTCGTACTTGGCGAGGCCGCGGGCCTGGCGGCCATGGCCGCCGTGGTCGGCGTCGCCCTGGCCAGCGCGGCCGGCCGTTTGGGTCAGGCGCTGCTCTTCGAGGTGTCGGCGACGAGCCCGGCGCTGCTGGCCGCGGCGGCCGCGGTGGTCGTGATTCCGGCGCTGCTCGCTGCCGCGCTGCCCGCCGAACGCGCGGCCCGTACGCAACCGATCGACGCGCTGCGCAGCGAGTGACCGGCCCTCAATAGCGGCGCGTGAGCACCCAGCGCGCCAGGTCGGTCAGGTGCCGGTCAGGCAGGGCCGCGTCGGCCAGCGCCTGTTCGGCGGCGGCCACGTGGGACGCCGCCAGTACCCGTGAGCGGTCGAGGCCCACGAGCGCCGGGTACGTGGGCTTGGACGCCGCGGCGTCCTTGCCGCACGACTTCCCCGTTTCGGCGCTGCGGCCCTCCACGTCGAGGATGTCGTCGACGATCTGAAAGGCGATGCCGATGTTGGTGGCAAAGCGCGCCACGCTGCTGACGTGTTCGGGCGCGCCGCCGGCCATCACCGCCCCACCCACCGCCGCCACCCGAATGAGTCCGCCGGTTTTGCGGCTATGCATGTCTTCCAGGCCGGCCAGATCGAGCGGAGCGGGTGCGGTGCGGGCGCTGGCTCCACCGGTTTGCGCCAAGTCGATGGCCTGCCCGGCCACCATGCCCGACGCACCCACTGCCGCACCCAGTTCCGCGATGACCCGTAGTTTGCGAGACAGTACGTCGTTTGCGGCCTCAGGGCGGGGCTCGCGTGCCAGCAGCCCGAACGCCTCGGCCAGCAGCGCGTCGCCCACAAGAATCGCCAGGCCTTCGCCGTACCGGACGTGGAGGGTCGGCTGTCCACGTCGCATCGAGTCATTGTCCATCGCCGGCAGGTCGTCGTGCACGAGCGACTGGGTATGCACGAGTTCAATGGCGCAGGCCACCGGCATGGCCAGGCGACGGGCGGTCACGCGCGCCAACTCGCCGCCGCCCAAAGCGGTGGCCACGGCTTCGGCCGCGGCGAGGGCGAGCAGCGGCCGGAAGCGTTTGCCGCCGGTGCGCAGGGCGTAGCGCATGCCGTCAGACACGACCGGTGGGCATTGAGGCGGCCGGGGCAACCACGCGTCGAGGGCCGCGTCGACCTCGACGCGCCCGACGGCAATGAACTCGAGAAACGCGAGCTGGCGGATGGCGGCTTCAGGCATGCTGGGAACGCGGAACGGGACCTTTTGCGTAACCCCCGAGGCACGTCGGTATTCCCAATCGATGCATCCTCACGATCATATCGCGTCCCCGCGGCGAAACAGGTACCGAGCCGCGACCCACCCGGCCGCCCCTACGAGGCCGAGGACCCCGGCGGCCAGCCACGTCGCGGATCCCGAGGGTGTTGGCCCGAGCGCTTGCGCAAAGCCTTCAATCGCCCAGGCGTTTGGGGTCGCCCAGCCCAGTTGCTGGAGCCACGGCGGCATCAGGAAGCGCGGCACCATGCTGCCCCCGACGGCCGAGGCTACCAGCACCGCGATGTTCGACACGGTGGTGGCTTGACGCGCTGTGCTGCACAGCGCCGCCAGCAGCAACGCGAGCCCGGCCGAGGCACCTGCCAGCGCCAGGGCCACGACCACCCACGGCCATGCTGTGACGGGTGCGGCCACGTCGGCGTGCCACCACGCCACAACAAAGATGAGGACCGCCTGGGCAAGGCCCTGCGCGACCAGGAAGAGCGCGCGGCCGTCGACGAGGGCCGGCACCCCACCGGGCCCGGCCACGACGCGGTCGGCAATGCCGGACGCCAGTTCGTCGTGCAGCGACGCTGCCACCGTCACGGCCGCGAGCAGGATGAACAGCGCGGCTACGGCCCCGGCGTAATACGCCGCCACGGCTGTGGCCGGCGCCGCGCCGGCCATGGTACGGCTGGCCACGAGCGACCCGAACGCCGCCGTGTCGTCGGCGGCCGCATCGGGCTCGGGCGCCATCTCGTCGAGTACGCGGCTGGCCTCGAGCCGCTGCGCGTCGGTCAGTGGCACGACCACCTCGTCGACGAGCGTGACTGCCCCGCGCAGGGCCGCGTCGGGCAGCGCGGCGAAGTACGCGCGTTGCACGGCCCCGCCGACGATGCCGCCGGCCACGGCCCGGGCAGGATGCGTCACCACGGTAACTGGCGACGGGCCATCGCCGACGAGCGTATCGAGCGGCCGGCCGTCGCGGCCAAACACCACGGCGACGTCGACCGTGCCCGCCGACACCATCGCTTCGGCCACCACGGTGGTCGCGGGCACGGCGCGCACCACGCGCAGCGCCCCGTCGTGCTCGAGCGCCGCGGCCAACCGGCGCGACAGCGGCGAGTCCGCTTCGTCGGCCAGCGCGATCTTGAGGCGCAGTTCATCGCCGGTGGCGCTCGCGAAGATCGCGGCAAACACCAGGAACACCACGACAGGTAGCAGGAAGCTCATCGCCAGCGCGCCGCGGTCGCGCGCCAGCGCCAGGAACTGCGTGTAGCACGCCGCCCTCCTCACGGCTGCGCCTCCCCGCGGACCGGCGCCTGACAAAGCGCGGCGGCCAGCGCGCCGGCCAGCGTCGGCCGGCGCACGCGCATCTCCATGACCGGCACACCGCCCGCGACGAGCCGGCGCTCCACCGCCGCCAGATCGAGGACCGCCCCGTCGCCGGGCCGCGACCACTCGCCATCGGCCACCGCCACGAAGCCTTCCCGCGTCAGCACGGCGTCCACGCGCGCACCTGGTTGCGTGAGCACGACGAGCTCCGCCTGCAGGCCGCACAGCGACGACACCAGCGTGGGCACGTCGCCGTGCGCCAGCACGCGGCCGGCCCCGAGCAGCACCACGTCGTCGCACAACGAGGCGGCCTCGTGGAGATCGTGCGTGACGATCAGCACGCCGAGTCCGCGGCGTTTCAGATCGCGCAACAGGTCGTAGAGACGATCGCGTGATTCGGCGTCGACGCCAACCGTGGGCTCGTCAAGGAGCAGGAGCGCCGGGTGGTGCAGCGTGCCGGCCACGAGATTTACTCGACGCTTCATGCCACCCGAGAGCGTGTGCACCCGCGCGGTGGCGCGATCCGCCAACCCGGCCCACTGCAGGCCCTGCTCGACCCGCCCGGTGACGTGGCCGCGCGGCAGACCGGCCAGCGTCGCCCACAGCGTCAGGTTTTCCCGCACGGACAAGTGCGCGTAGAGCGCGAGATCCTGCGGCGCTACGCCAAGACGCCCGGTCCGGCGCGCGATCGCCGCGTCGCAACCGTCGATCATGACGCGGCCCTGGTCGAGCCTGAGCCGGCCGCCGATGGCCCGCAGCAGCGACGACTTTCCGGCGCCGTTGGGGCCCGCGATGCCGACAATCGATCCGCGGGCCACGGCAAGGTCAACCTGGTCGAGCACGAGTCGCCCGTCGAGCCGTCGCGTGGCCGCGGTGACCTGCAGGGCCAGGTCAGTGGGAAGACGCTCGGGCAGCACGTCGTCAGTATACCGACCTCGTCGAACGCACATGATACGCTGCCGGGTGGTGACCGCTGACGTGGTGATTGTCGGAGGCGGCCTGGCCGGCAGCCTGACCGCGTGGCGGCTCAGCGCGCGCCGTCCCGACGTCAGAGTGGAACTGCTCGAAGCCGGCACCACGCTTGGCGGGAATCACACGTGGTCGCTGCACGCCACCGACGTCGCACCGTCCGCGCTGGCCTGGCTGGCGCCGCTCGTGGAAGCCCGCTGGCCGCGTCACGAGGTGGCCTTCCCCACCCACCACCGCGTGCTCGATCAGCCCTACCTGTCGATCACGTCGTCGCGGCTGCATGCGGTCGTGAGCGACGCACTCGGTGACCGCGTCGCCTTCGGGACCTCCGTCGAGGCAGTGACGCCGAGGCGGGTGACGCTGGCGGACGGCCGCGCCATCGACGCCGGCGTGGTCATCGACGCCAGGGGCGCAGCGCCGGTGAACGTCCCGCTTGGCTGGCAGACATTCCTGGGCCAGGAGCTCGTGTGTGACGCGCCGCACGGCCTGACGATGCCCCTCATCATGGATGCGACGGTGCCGCAGGTGGGCGGCTTCAAGTTCGTCTACGTGCTGCCGTTCTCGGCGACGCGCCTGCTCGTCGAAGACACGGCCTACGCCGATGCCCCAGGGGTGGACGCGACCACGGGTCGTGCGGCGGTGGCGGCGTACGTGGCCGCTCGCGGCTGGCGGGTTTGCGAGGTCGTGCGCGAGGAGACGGGCAGCCTGCCGATTCCGCTCGGCGGCGACATCGACGCGTTCTGGCCCGACGACGTACCGCGTCTGGGCATGCGGGCGGGACTCTTTCATCCGACGACCGGCTACTCGCTGCCCGATGCGGTGGCCACGGCCGATCTGGTCGCGACGCTGAATCCCCTCGACGCCAGCCGCGTCTATACAGAGGTGCGGCATTTCGCAACCGCGCGGTGGCGCGCCCGCGGCTTCTTCCGGATGCTGAACCGCCTGCTCTTTCGCGCGGCGGCGCCCGAAGCCCGCGCGCAGGTGCTCGAGCAGTTCTACCGGCGCTCGCCCGACCTCATCGCCCGGTTCTACGCCGCGGAACTGACCGCGCTCGATCGACTGCGCGTGTTGAGCGGACGTCCCCCCGTTGGCGTGCTGCGCGCGCTGGCGCACCTGAGAGAATAGACGCTCATGCCCCCGTCTTCCCGGCGCGTCGCCGTCATCGGCAGTGGATTCGGCGGACTGGCCCTCGCGATTCGCCTGCAGGCCGCGGGTCTGCAGACTACCCTCATCGAGCAGCGCGATAAGCCCGGCGGTCGGGCCTACGTCTATCAGGACCAGGGCTTCACCTTTGACGCCGGCCCCACGGTCATCACCGCGCCGGGATGCCTGGAGGAGCTCTTCGCGCTGGCCGGCGAGCGGATGGCCGACCACGTGGACCTGTTGCCCGTGCTGCCCTTCTATCGCCTGTTCTGGGAGGACGGCGACGTCTTCGACTACTCGAACGACCTGGCCGACATCACCCGGCAGATCGGCGCGCGCAATCCCGCCGACGTCGACGGCTACCGGCGCTTCCTCAGTTACGCCGAGCAGGTCTTCGACGAGGGCTACACGAAGCTCGCGCACGTGCCGTTTCTCGACATCTGGAGCATGGTGCGCGCAGCGCCGCAGCTGGTGCGCCTCGAGGCCTACCGCTCGGTCTACGACGTGGTCGCCAAGTACCTCACCGACGACCACCTGCGTCAGGCCTTCAGCTTCCACTCGCTGCTGGTCGGCGGCAATCCGTTTGCCACTTCGTCCATCTACACCCTCATCCACGTGCTCGAGCGCAAATGGGGCGTCACGTTTCCGCGCGGCGGCACCGGCGCGCTGGTGCGTGCACTCGTGGCGCTCTTCGAGCGGATGGGCGGCACGGTGCGGCTGAATACCCCGGTAGACCGCATCCTTACCCGCGACGGCGCCGTCACTGGCATCCGCACGCGCGCCGGCGAGGAGCTGCTGATGGACGCCGTGGCCAGCAACGCCGATGTGGTGCACACCTACAAGGCGCTGCTTGGCCACGACCCGCGCGGCGCCGCGGCGGCCCGGTCTCTCGAGAAGAAGCGCTTCAGCATGTCGCTCTTTCTCATCTACTTCGGTACCAAGCGGCGCCACCCCCATCTAGCCCACCACAACGTGATCTTCGGGCCGCGCTACCGCGAGCTGCTCGGCGACATCTTCGATACGGGCACACTGGCCGACGACTTCTCGCTCTATTTGCACGCGCCGACCGTCTCGGACCCGACGCTGGCGCCCGAGGGGTGCGAGGCGTTCTACGTGCTGTCGCCCGTGCCCCATCTGGGCAAGGGCAACGTCGACTGGACCACCGAAGGGCCACGCTACGCCGACCGCATTCTCGACTACCTCGAGGCGCGCTACATCCCGAACCTGCGCGCGGACCTCGTCACGCAGCGGATCTTCACGCCGCTCGACTTCGAGAGCACGCTCAACGCGCACGTGGGCTCGGCGTTCTCGCTGGAACCGGTCCTCACCCAGAGCGCGTGGTTTCGCGTGCACAACCGCGACGACAAGCTCAAAAGCTTGTACTTCGTGGGCGCCGGCACCCATCCGGGCGCAGGTGTGCCCGGGGTCGTGAACTCGGCCAAAGCCACTGCCGGGCTGATGATCGACGATCTGGCTCCCGCGCGCCGAGGCGCCTGACGTGGGTGCAGGCGTGGATGTGCCGCGGCCAGCTGGCGCCGCCAGCGACGTCGCCATCCGTGCGGGCTCGAAGAGCTTCGCGCTCGCCTCGCGCCTGTTCGCGCCCGACACCCGCGCTCTTGTCTGGGATCTCTACACCTGGTGCCGGCATTGCGACGACGTCGTCGATGGCCAGGTGCTGGGCTTCGGTCACGACCCTGCCGTCGACCGCGCGGCGCGCCTCGACGAGCTGCGGCGCGGCACCGCCGCCGCCCTGGCGGGAGAGGCCGGCGACGAGGGTCCTTTTGCGGCGTTGCAGCGGGTCGTCGCGGCTACTGACTTGCCCGCGGCCTTCACCAGCGACCATCTCGCGGGCTTCGCCATGGACGTGGACGGACGGCGCTACGACACCCTCGACGACACGCTCGAGTACTGTTATCACGTGGCGGGAGTGGTCGGGCTGATGATGGCGTGGGTGATGGGCGTGCGCGACACCGCCACGCTCTGCCGCGCCTCTGATCTGGGCATGGGATTTCAACTGAGCAACATCGCGCGCGATGTCGGCGACGACGTCGCGGCCGGCCGGATCTATCTGCCGAATCACTGGCTCGAGGCCGCCGGCGCCGCGCTCGTCCTCGATGCGCCGCTCGACGACACGACGGCGGCCCGCGTGGCACCGGTCGTCGCGCGGCTCCTGGACGAGGCCGACCGCTACTACGTGTCGGCGCAGTACGGCCTGCCCCACCTGTCATGGCGCTCGGCATGGGCTGTGGCCACCGCTCGTCATGTGTATCGAGATATCGGGGTCGAGGTGCGACGGCGCGGCCGCGACGCCTGGCGCGAGCGCGTCGTCACGGCAACGTCGGCCAAGGCGGTCCGTCTGGTTCACGCCGGCCTCGAAGCGACCTGGACCCGCGCACCGTGGACGGCCACTGCGCCGCCACGGCAGGGCCTGTACACGCCAGCCGCGCTGGCCATGCTAGGGTGATCATGATGTCGTGGTGGTCGTATGCGGGCTGGTTCCTGGCGGCACTCGTCGCCATGGAAGGCGTGGCGTACGCCACGCATCGCTTTCTCATGCACGGCCCGCTGTGGTTCCTGCACCAGTCCCATCACGTGCCGCACGACGGCGGATGGGAGTGGAACGACCTCTTCGGCGTCCTCTTTGCGGTGCCATCGATCCTGTGCATCAAGGCTGGAGTGGATGCCGGAGGCTCGTGGCTGCTGCCGGTGGGTTTGGGCATGACGGCCTACGGCGCCATTTACGTCGTGTTCCACGACATCGTCGTGCACCGCCGCATCAGCATCCGGAACGTGCCGCAGTGGGCGTACCTGCGCCGCATCATCATGGCGCACCTGGTGCACCACAAGACACACGGCAAACGCGGCGCCGTGTCGTTCGGGTTTCTCTACGCGCCGAATGACCTGACGAAGTCGTAACGGCCCGCGTCAGCGGAGTCGCCCGTCACTTCGGCATCGTCATCAACGCCGCCAGCATCTCGATGCCTTCCCACAGGTTCTGTAGTCGCAGATTCTCGTCGGGCCCGTGCTGGTTGTTGTCGAAGTTCACGATCGACACTCCCACCGTGGGCATCTGATAGAAGTCGCTGAACGTGCCAAACGGCAGACTGCCGCCGAGCGTGGGCAACTGCACCGGCGCCACGCCTCGCACGGTCAACGCCTTCACCACGGCCTGCGCCTTCGGGTCGTCCATCGACACCCGCGAGGCTGCCGAGCCGCGCCGGGCGTCCACGCGCGCGATGCGCGCATGCGTGCGTCGTTCCGCGTCGGTGGGCTCGCGGTTGCTGACGATGAAATAGCCCTGGGTGCGCACGTGATCAGCGATGAGCGCGTTCTGCGTCTCGGGCACCAGATCCTTCACCATCCGCACTTCGATGCGCGCCGTGGCCGATCCGGGGATGGCGGACCGTCCTCGAATGCCGCTGGTCGACATCTCGAGAATGCTCAGCGTCGGTTCATTCAGCTTCGCTTCGAGGCGCTGGTCCGGCCGCTCGGGCGTCGCCACGCCGAAATCGCGCATCAGCAGCGCCTCGACGTTGGGCGCCGCGTCGAGCGCCGCGTGCTCGGTGGCGGTGAGCGGACGCACGTCGCGGTAGAAGTCCTTGATGAGCACCCGGCCGTTGTCGTCCTTCATCGTGGCGAGGAGCTTGGCCAGCCGCATCGAGGGATCGGGCACCCAGTTGCCGTAGTTGCCCGAGTGCAGGTCGCCCTTGGCGCCGTAGATCGTGAGGGTCACACCGGCACCGCCGCGCACGCCGAAGTACACGGTCGGCCGCCCACTCGGATGCCGTGGTCCGTCGAGCGTGACCGCCAGGTCGGTCTTGAGCGCGTTGGGCCGCGCCTCGGCGAAGCGCCGGAAGTTGGCCGAGCCCGCCTCTTCCTCGCCGTCGAGCACGACGCGTACGTTCCACGTGGGCCCGCGCCCTGTGGCCTTGAGCGCATCCACGGCGTTCAGCAGCGCCACGATTGGCCCCTTGTCGTCCGCGGTGGACCTGCCATAGAGCCGCCACTCGGGGTCAAACGTCGTGCGTCCGCGGTCGTCGGCCACCGGGCCTGCCGCGCTGAAGAGACACGGCGTGAAGGGCTTGCAGCGCGTCCATTCCGCTGGGTCCACTGGCTGCCCGTCGTAGTGGATGTAGAACGTGAGGGTGCCGATGGCGCCAGGGCTGTCGAGCTGCCCATACACCACCGGCGATCCCGGACCGCCCACGATTTCGACCCTGAAGCCGCGCTTCGAGAAGAGCGCCGACAGATGGTCGGCATTCTTGCGCATGTCGGCGTCGTTGCCGGCCACATTCGGCAGCGACACCAGGCCCACCAGTTCGTCGACGATCGCCCGCTCGTGCGCCGCGCGCCACTCGGCGACCCCCGCGGGCTGCGCCTGCGCCACGGCCGTGACGCCCAACGCCGCCACCGCGATCCCCAGCACCATCACGCAATCACTCTGCCGCATCGACAGCTCCTTTACCTGAACGCCTTGGGGGTCAGTAATCGCTGCGCGCCCGACAGCGTCACGTCGACCAGTACCGCGAGCGCCGCTGCGGGAATCGCGCCCGACAGCACCATGCGGGAGTCGGCCAGCGCGAGACCCGCCACGATGGGATCACCGAGTCCGCCGCCGCCCACAAACGCCGCCAGCGTGGCCGTGCCCACGTTGATGACCGCGGCCGTGCGAATGCCGGCCATGATGACCGGCATGGCCAGGGGCACGCGCACCCATGTGAGCACTTGCCACGGGGTCATGCCCAGGGCTTCGGCGGCCTCGATGGCGCCGCGGTCGGCCTCGCGTACGCCCGTGACCGTGTTCCGCACGATGGGATAGAGCGAGTAGAGGAAGAGCGCCGCAATCGCGGGCGCCGTGCCGATGCCGAGCACCGGCAGCATGAAGGCGAGCAGCGCGATGCCGGGCACCGTCTGCAACAGGCCGACACCGCGCGTCACCGGCTCCGCCCAGCGCGAGCGGCTGAGCGCCACGCCGGCCAGCACGCCGACCAGGATCGCGCCGCCCAGCGAGACGCCGGCCAGCCACAGGTGCCGCGCGCTCATCGCCGCAATCGAAGCGCGGCGGTCCCACAGATAGCGCACGAGTGACACCTGTGGCGCCGGTCCGGTGGCCGCGACGGTCGCAGTGCCGGCCACCAGTCCCAGTTCCACGAGCGCATCACGCGCCACGATGGCCATGGGCTCGCCGTTCACTTCGACGCGAGCGTTGAGGCGACGCATGCGAGTCACGTCGAATCGTCCACTCAACTCGGCGAGGGCGGCCACGGCGGCCGGCCGCTCGCGCGCCAGCGCCCCGCGTACCACGGCCGCGGCGTCGTAGGGCGGAAAAAAGTGCCGGTCGTCTTCGAGCACGGTGAGCGGATACCGCGCGAGCAGACCATCGGTCGAGTACGCGTCGATGATGTCCACCTGACCGTCCACGAGCGCCTGGTACTTCACGGCGGGGGCGAGCGCGCTCACGGTCTTGGGCGCCAGACCGTAGGCGGCGCGCAGTCCCGGCAGGCCGTCGGGCAAGCCGATGAAATCAGCGGTAAAGCCGGCGCGCATCTCGCCGCTGATCCTGGCAAAGTCGCTCAGCGTGCGCAGGCCAAGACGGTCCGCCAGTTCGGTCCGCACCGACATCGCGTACGTATTCTCGAAGCCGAGCGGCGCCAGCCAGCGCACGTCGTACTGCCGGGCGAACTCGCGCGAGATGGTGTCGAACACCACGGCCGGATCGCTGACCGGCGGCGCCTTCAGAATGACCAGCAGGCCCGAACCGGTGTACTCGGGGAAGACGTCGATGGCGCCCTGGCGCAGCGCCGGAAATACGATCTCGGTGCCGCCAAGGCCAAACGCGCGCCGCACGGGCAGGCCACGCGCTTCCAGAATCTGCGCAAAGAGCTCCGCCAGCAGATACGACTCGCCAAACGGCTTCGACCCCACGACCACCGGACGGCCGGCGTCGGACGGCGCCGTGGGCTGGCGCGCAGCCGATGTCGTGCCCGCGAGCCACATCGCGAGCACACCGGCGCACGCGAACGCGCACGCCCGGCGGCGCGCGGTCGGTGCCCCTGCGCGCAGGCGGCGCGTGCGCCTCACGCGCGGGCTCCCGTCGGGATGCGGGCGCGGCGCAGCAACGCGGCCACGTACGGCGTGGCCGGCGCAGCCGCGAGTGCCGCAGGCGTGGCGACCTGCTCCAGTCGGCCTTGGTACATGACGGCCACGCGGTCGGCCACGAGGCTCGCCTCGTGCAGATCGTGCGTCACGAGCAGGGCCGCCATGCCGATGCGGCGTCTGAGCGCCACGAACAGATCCTGCAAATCGCCGCGCGTGATCGCATCGAGCGCGCCAAACGGCTCGTCGAGCAGCACGATGCGGGGACTCGCGGCCAGCGCCCGGGCAAACGCCACGCGCTGCCGCTGCCCGCCCGACAACTCGCGCGGCCACCGCTGGCCGAACTGCGACGCCGGCAGGCCGACGCTGTCGAGCGCCGCCGCCGCAAGCGCGCCGGCATCGGGCCGGCCGGTGAGCACTGGCACCAGCGCCGCGTTCCTAGCCACGGTCCAGTGCGGCAGCAAGCCGCCGTCCTGCGGCACATACCCGACCGCACGGCGTAAGGCCACGGGATCACGTGCGGCCACGTCCTGGCCGTCCGTGCGCGCGTGACCGCTATCGATGCGTGTCAGGGCGTTGAACACCCGCAGCAGCGTGCTCTTGCCCGAGCCGCTCTCGCCCACGAGCGCCACACACTCGCCGTGCGCCACTGTGAGCGACACGGCGTCCAAGGCCACCACGGCCCCATACCGCTTCGACACGCCGGCCGCTTCGAGCGCCAGAGCCGCCATGGAATCAGAAGCCCACGAAGACGCCGACGCTCGCCATAGGCAGCGATCGGGCGCCGTCGGTGAACGCGATGCCGCCCGTGCGCCAGACCCAGCGCGCTTCGCCCACGAGGCCCACGGCCCTGGTTCGGCGGTCGCCCCCGCGCAGCCACCAGCGCAGGCCGACCCCACCGTGCCACGTGCGGCCGGTCTCGACGAGCGCGTTGTCTTCATGCAGTTGACGCAGGTAGCCGCCCCCCGCCACCAGAAACGGCCGCGCGTGCCGCCCGCCCCAGCGCGGCAGCTGGTACGTGATGGAGACCTCCACGGTGTAGTCCGACACCTGTTCAGAGGCTTCGACATTCGGCGCCGCTTCGGCGTCGGCAGAAATCGCCGTCGTCAGCGTCGGTGCCGACACACCGCCGCGCACGACCAGGGCCCAGCGTGTGGTCAGCGGCAGCGCGAGGGCCAGTTCCCCGACGGGCGCGCCACCGAGCGTGCTCTCGGTCGTGAAGAGCGTGAAGGCCGGCGGCGTGGCCGTGCCGGTCGACGCGCGCCGCGTCTCGGCGTTCACGCGGCCGAGGTCCTGCGCCCCGTTCCAGGCCGCGGCCACGCTCACCACCGGGCGCCACGGCTGCAGCGCAGGTGCCTCGCGCGGCGCGGATTGCGCGAGCGCCGGGCGAGGGGCGATCACGACCAGCGCGCCGCATACCGCCCACACCGCCGCAGCCACCCAGGGCCGTCGTGAGGTCATCGGGCGCGGGCCTCCACCACAATCGACGAGGTGCTGCCGCCGGCCTGCACGACCACGACCTTCGGCGCGTACGTGACACTGAAGTCGATGTCCACCCGCCCTGGTGCAAAGAAACTCTCCACGTCGGCGTCATCGAGCGGCTCGACCCGCAACACGTAGGCTCCGGGCGACAGTCCTCCGATGACGAACCGGCCATCCTCGCCGAGCGCGTAGCCGCCAATCAGCGTGCCGGTGTCGAGATGGAACGCCACCACATGCGCGCCGTACACGCCGGTTCCGCCTTTCGTGACCCGCCCTTGAATGCTGCCCGAGTCGGCGGGCGACGCCCCATACAGATCCAGTACGCCCGCGATGTCGTCGACCTGCAGTACGCGTTCGCTGATGCTGCCAGCCGGCATCGCTATGGGAAACATCACGGCGCCGGTCGCGATCACCCGGCGGCCCGTGCCGCTCACCTCTGTTTCGCCGATTGCCGAATGGCCCAGTCCCAACAAGTGCCCTAATTCGTGCAACGCGACCGATTCAAGATCGCTGGCCCCGGGCTCGCCCGCCGCCGCGGTAGACCAGCGAAAGCGCGTGTTGAAGTAGATGTCCGACTCCAGAATCTGCCCGGTGGCAGCGTCCAGCAGAAACGTGGTCGCGCCGAGCACGCGTTCCTGGTCGGGCCGATCGAGGAACCCGATAGTAGACCGGCCGTCGGTGTCGAGCGGCTGGCTGCGCGTAAGGCCCTGCGAGCTGAACGAGACGGGCAGGCCGGGCGAGCGGCTCCATGTGGCGGCGGCGCGGCCAATCGCGTCGCCGAACGCCTGCGGCGAGATGCCACTGAACTCGCGCTCGGTCACGAAGTAGCGAATCGGCCCCGGGGCCCATCGCACCGGCACCACGCGGCCGCCGATCTCGACGCCGAATTTCAGATAGGCGTGCGCGGGCGTGGCGAGCAGGGCCACGCACGATAGCACCGCCAGCCACCGGCTCCACCCGCGGATCATCGCGCCTCTCCCACGGCCCGCACATCGGCCGCAAACGTCGCGAGCGTGCGAACCTTCCGGGCCGAAGTGCCTCGTGCCACGGTCGAGGCCGTGGCGGCCTCGTGCACGGGCGAGGGCACGACCATCGCCGCACCAGACGCGCGGACGGTCGAGACGCGGTAGACCCCAAGCGACAGCCCGACGGGCTGTGGGATGGCCGGCGCGCGTCCACGCAGGAACACGACCACCTCGTCGCCTTCTCTGAAGACGGGCGCGCCCGGCACGAGCAGGATGCGGCCGCCGGCTTCGCCGCCCGGCACGATGAAGGTCGCGGTGTCGGTGGTCGTGCCCTTGAAGGCATCGATCACGTCGAGGGTAATGGTGGATTGAATGGTCTGGCGGTCGGAGGTCCACGCCGCGTGCACCGCCCGCACGCGGCCATGCACGACCGACGCCGATTCCCGCACCAGCTCTTCGAAGGTGGCCGGCAGCACGGTCAACGCGCGCACCGTGGCGGTCGACGCCACGAGCGCCGTGAACAGCAGCAGGGTCTTGATCATGCGCATGGCTCTGAGTCTACCCCGCCCTGCCGCGACGTCCCACGCCACGAGGCGCGTGCGCCCTCGGCCACACGGCTGAGCCCCCGAACGGGCGAGCCTACTTCGTCGGTGTCAGACGTACGACCGTGCGGGTCTTCAGGTCGTACTGCGCTCCAGACCGCAGCACGTGCACGCGCAGGCCCGCGCCTTGCAGGCCGTGTCCCGTCGCATCGCGCGCCGTCGTGGCGGCCGCGCCGTCGATCACCAGCACGGGCCCATTGCCCACGACCTCGAAGGTGTGGTCGGGCTTCACCCACGTGGCGGTCTCCTCGTCCACGGCCACGCCCAGCAGCGCCGGCTGTTCGAGCACGAGGCTGATCAGACGGTTGTGACGGCGGCGGCGCACGAAGTGCTGGTCCATGATCACATCGTCGAGAAAGCCGAGGCCTGGGCCGGTCACGACGTTGTCGGACTCGATGGTCTGCCAGCTCTGGTCTTTGGTCAGCGGACGCTGCTCGTCGCCGGTGATCATCACGCGACTCATCACGGCCGCGCCCGCGCTCGTGCCCGCAATGACGGCCCCGCCCAGGTGCAGCTCGTGCAGGCGCCGCGCCAGTGTCGTGCCGTGCAGCGCCGCCATGATGCGGCCCTGATCGCCGCCGGCGAAGTAGACGCCGGTGGCACCCTCCGTCTGGCGCAGTACGGCCTCGGTGTCGGCCGCCTCGTGATTGGCGCCAATCACGACCACGCGGCCGAGTCCGAGCGCGGTGAACTCCGCAGCAAGGTTCGGGCCGGTCTCGGGAAGTTCGCTGGCCTGGGGGAACACCAGCATCGTGCCCTTCGCGCCACCCGCCAGGCGCGCGATGAGCTGCATGATCACCGCGGGGCGCGACCCCCCGCCGATGATCACGAGATGGCCAGGGGTTGGCTGCGGCTGCGCGTGCGCCGGGATGCCAGCTGCGCCGAGCACGACGACGACGAGCAGTAGGAGCCTCAGGCGCACGTTCATGCGCCCCATCCTACGTCGAACCATGGGCCAGTGCCCGACCCGGTGGCTCGAGCAGAAGAGTGCTCAATGCCAATACCTATCACCTCACACCCCTGCCCGAGGGGACAGGTTCGTCAGACTGTGAGGCGGTCGGCCACTTCGAGCACGGCCGCCGCTACCCGTGCGGCCGAACCTGGTGGCCCGAGCTTGGCCCGGGTCTCGGCGAGCCGCGCCCGCGTGCGCCGCGACCGCTCGTGGTCCAGCAGGAACGAGACGGTCTCGTCCGCCACGGCTTCGGGCGTGCACGCCTCCTGGATCAGCTCGGGCACGACGCGCTCCCCTGCCACCAGATTCGCCATCGCGTAGGTGTCGATCGTGACGAGCGGCTTGCCGAGCGCGTAGGTGAGCGGCGAGAGCTTGTAGATGACGACCATCGGCCGTTCGTGCAGCGCGGCTTGCGCCGTGGCCGTGCCCGACGCCGTGACGACGACATCGGCTGCGGTCAGTACGTCGTCGGTGCGGCCGTAGACGAGCGGCACGCCAGGAGCCACGGCCGCGAGCGGCGCAAACTCCGCGTCGTGCCGGCCCGGCGCGCAGGCCACCACGAACTGCACCGCAGGCACCCGTGAACGGATGAGCGGCATGGCCCCGGCGATCACCGGCACGAGCCGCGACAGCTCGTTGTGGCGGCTGCCCGGCAGCAAGGCCACGACGGGCCGCGAGGCGTCTAGCCCGAACGCCTGGCACATGGCGTCGCGCACGGCGGCGACCGCACGTGGATCGGCCGGCACCGCCGGCACGGCATCCACGAGCGGATGTCCTAGGAAGCGCACCGGCACACCGGCCTTCTGATACAGCGCTTCCTCGAACGGGAAGATCGGCAGCGCAAGTGACACGTGCCGTTGCATGGTCGCCATGCGCTTGGGCCGCCAGGCCCACAGCTGGGGCGTCACGTAGTAGACGACGCGCACGCCGCGCCTGGCCAGTCGCGCCATGAGCTGGAAATTGAAGTCGGGATAATCGATGACCACGAGCGCGTCGGGCGGCGTGTCGTCGCAGGCCGCCACCAGCCGGCGCAACATCCGGAACGTGGCCGGTAGCACGCGCAGCGCTTCGGTCAGTCCCGTCACCGACAGGCCGGTGTACTCCCCGACCAGACGCACACCAGCGTCCTTGCAGCGTGGGCCGCCGAATCCGAACACGTCAATACCGGGACGCACCGCCCGCAAAGCGCGCGCGAGACCTGCGGCGTAGTGGTCGCCCGACGGCTCGCCGCACGAGACCATGACCCGGGTCATGCGGGGCACCAGCGTGACACGGGCCGTTTACTGACCCGCGCCGCGGCGCGGCCGGCGCAGATCCGCGGCCGTGAGGTCGAGGTCGGCAATCGGAATACGCTCGATGTTCGAAAAGCCGGCGCCGGCAAGACCCGACATGAACTTGTCGGCGTCGCCGACCAGCACCACCGACAGCTGCGAGGGCTTCAGCCACGCCTTCGCCACGCGCTGCACCTCGTCGACCGTGACCGAGCGCACGCGCTGGGGATACGCCGGCAGGTCCTCGAGCGGCAACTCGTAGAACAGCTGATTGAGCACACGCGTGGCAATGGCGTCCGGCGATTCGATCGACAGGGGGAAGCTGCCCGCCAGGAAATCCTGCGCGCCTTCGAGCTCGCCTTCATAGACGCGCTCGCGTTGCAGGCGGAAGAACTCGTCCACCACCGTGCGCAGCGCCTCGACCGTGGCCTCGGTGCGCGTGTCGGTTTCGGCCACGATGGCGCCGGTCAGCTTGTAGGCGTCGAGGTCGGCCGACGCGCCGTAGGTCAGGCTCTTCTGCGTGCGCAGTACCTGCTGCAGCCGGTTGCCGCCCTCCCCGCCCAGGATCTTCACGACCTGGTCGAGCACCAGGTGGTCGGGGTTGCGGCGCGCCATCGCCAGATGACCGGCGCGAATCTCCGTCTGCACGGATCCTGGCTTGTCGATCACCACGACGCGCTTCACGGCAGGCGGCGGCTCCATCGGCGCAAAGGCCGGCACCGAGCCCTTGGCCCAGTCGCCGAAGACGCGCTGCACCTGCGCGAAAGCATCGTCAGCGGTCACGTCGCCCACGATGGCCATCAGCGCGTTGTTAGAGACGAACCACGCCTTGTGAAACTCGACGAAGTCCTGCCGGACCAGCGTGCCGAGCGACTCGGCCGTGCCACCAGACGGCATGCCGTAGGGATGGAAGCCAAAGACCAGCCGGTCGATCACTTGCGAGGCGACGGTATCCGGGTCGTCGGCCGAGACCTTCAGCGACGACACGGCTTGCGACGTCTGGCGCTCGATTTCCTGCGCGCTGAACGCCGGCCGCACCACCACATCGGCCATCAGATCGAGCGCCGCGCCCAACCCGTCTTTCATGCTCACGGTGTTGACAAAGCTGAGGTCCGAGCCGGCGCCGGTGCTGAGCAGCCCGCCCATGAAGTCGATCTCTTCGGCAATCTGCGCCGACGTGCGGGTGGTCGTGCCCTGATCGAGCAGCGCGGCCGTCAGCATCGCCAGGCCTTCCTTGCCCTTGGGATCCTGCGCCGCGCCGGCGCGTACGAGCATCCGCGCGCTCACGACCGGCTGCTCGTTCTGGCTGACGAGCACGACCTGCAAGCCGTTGGCGAGGGTGCGGATCTGGTAGGGCGGAAACTTCACGGGCTTGGCCGAGAGCGGCCGCGGCGGACGTTCCGTGGGCCAGCGCAAGGCGTCGAGCCCCCGCTGCCCGGCTGTGAGGCCGACCGCCGCCACCAGCACACCGATGGCGGCCACGAGCGACGACTGCACCACGTGAAACACTCGACGGCTCATGGGCGGGTTCCCGCGGCCCTGGGCCGCACGTGCATGACGAGGCGCGACTGCGGCGTGAAGTAGGTCGCCGCCACGCGCTGCACCTCGGCGCGCGTCATGTTCTGAAAGATCATGAACTCGCCGTCGGCGGTCTTGATGTCGGCATGCAGCACTTCGGCATGCGCCAGGATGCCCGCCTTCTCCTGCACCGTCTCACGGCCCAGGATGTAGTCGCGCGCGAACTGATTCTTGGCGCGTTGCAGCTCCCGATCGGTGATGCCCTCGGCCACCGCCTTGTCGAGTTCGGCGATGAGCGCCTTCTCGACGTCGGCAGGCGACTGGCCCGGACTGACGAGCGCCACCGTGAAGAACAGATTCGGGTGCTCAATCAGGTTGGCGCCCCCGAAGGCGGCGACCGCCAGGCGTTTGTCGTAGACCAGGCTCTTGTGAATGCGCGAACTGTTGCCGTCGGACAGCACCTTGGCCAGCACGTGCAACGGATACGAGTCCGGGTGGCCGTCGTAGGTGATGTGCTGCGCCACGATCACCGCCGGCAGCGGCCACGCCTCTTCGAGCGTGACGCGGCGGGCTTTGGTCGATGCGGGCTCGGGCGCGATGTCGCGCACGACTTTGCCAAGACCCGCCGGGATGCGGCCGTAGTAGCGCGTGACGAGATCGGTCGTTTCGGCCACGTCGAAGTCGCCGGCAATCACGACCGTGGCATTGGCCGGAATGTAGTAAGTGTTGAAGAACCCGCGCACGTCGTCGATGGTGGCGGCGTCGAGGTCGGCCATGCTGCCAATGACGGGATTCTTGTAGGGATGGGTGGTGAAGGCGTTCTTGTAGAGCAGCTCATTGAGATTGCCGAACGGCTGGTTGTCGACGCGCATCCGGCGCTCTTCCTTCACCACCTCTCGCTCGCTCACGAACGTCTGCTCGTCGATGCGCAGCGAGCCGAGGCGATCGGCTTCCATCCAGAGCACGAGCGGCAGGTACTGCGACGGCACGGTGTTCCAGTACACCGTGGCGTCTTCGTTGGTGTAGGCATTGGCGCGGCCACCCACCGACGACACCATCGAGGTGTGCTGCTCGGGCTCCACGTTCTTCGAGCCCTTGAACATCATGTGTTCGAAGAGGTGCGCAAAGCCGGTGCGGCCGGGCCGCTCGTTCTTCGAGCCCACGTGATACCAGGTCTGCACGTGGGCGATCGGGGTGGAGCGATCGAGATGCAGGATCACCGTGAGCCCGTTGGGCAGCGTGAACCGCTGGTACTCGAGCTTGGGTGGCGCCACCGCGGCGCTGAGTGGTGTCCACACAGCCGCGATCGCCAGTGCGCCCACGCACACGGCCAGCAGCGCCCGGCGCCGAACACGGTGAACGACGAAGGCGGCGAAGAAGGTCATCAGGGATCGATTATGGCACGGGGGTGCCGGCGGCTCCGGCGGCCGCGCGCTCGAGCGCCGCGAGCCGGCGTGCAAGGTCGATTAGCTGCCGCCGGTACTCGGGCAGACGTCCCACGAGCACCGCCGCCTTGCGCCACTCGCGATTGTCGATCGCGGGCAGCCCCGAGATGATCCGGCCCGCCTCGACCGAGTTCGTGATGCCGGTCTGGCCCGTGGCGATCACCCGGTCGCCAATCGTGATGTGCCCGGCCACGCCCACTTGCCCGGCCAGCACCACGCCGTCGCCCACGGTGGTGCTGCCCGAGATACCCACCTGCGAGGCCAGCAGCACGCGCCGCCCAATCACGACGCCGTGGGCGATCTGCACGAGGTTGTCGATCTTCGTGCCGGCCTTGATGCGGGTTTCGCCCACCGCCGGGCGATCGATGGTGGTGTTGGCGCCAATCTCCACGTCGTCTTCGATGACGACCGGCGCGGTCTGCGGGATCTTCTCGTGCGTGCCGTCGGGATGATGCGCGAAGCCGAATCCGTCGG
>JANMDX010000006.1:0-2851 GCA_031376505.1 Acidobacteriota bacterium | reverse complement strand
AGCGCGGCCCCCGCCTGAGCAGCGCCTTTCTCCGCGGATCTGCGTATTCCGGTCCATCGTGAACACTCATTCCGTTTCAACGTGAACACCGATTCCGCTGATGTTGAACGCCGATTCCGGTCATCGTGAACACCGATTCTGGTCATGGTGAACACGGATTCCGGTGATCGTGAACAGCGATTCCGGGCATTCTGAACGCTCATCGGGCGTCGTGCGCGATCCTGGGTGGTTTCCCGCAAGGAGGGACCCCCTGGATGGCCGCCACACGGTTACTGATGAGACGACTTCGCGACGTACTGCGCTTGCGCTACGAGACGGGCCTCGCCCACCGCGCCATTGCCCAGGCGTGTACGGTGGGCCTGGGCACGGTGTCGTTGTATCTGACCCGCGCGGCGACGGCGGGCCTGACCTGGCCGCTGCCGGCCGATCTGGATGATGCCGCGCTGGAGGCGCGGCTGTTTGCGCGCCCGGCCGACGCCGCCCGGCTCGACCGGACGGTGCCGGCGTGGCCGCACCTCCACCAGGAGCTGAAGCGGCCCGGGGTGACCCTGCAGCTGCTCTGGACCGAGTATCGCGCCGCGCACCCGACCGGGTATGCCTACAGCCACTTCTGCGAGCGCTATCGCCGTTGGGCGCGGGTGCTCAAGCCATCGATGCGGCAGGTGCATCGCGCGGGCGAGAAACTGTTTGTCGACTTCTCGGGCAAGCGGCCGTCGCTCATCGACGCCACGACCGGCGAGGTGGTGCTGGTCGAACTCTTCGTCGGCGTGCTCGGCGCCAGCGGCCTGATCTACGCCGAGGCCACGCGCAGCCAGGACCTGGCGTCGTGGGTCAGCGCGCATGTGCGCATGGTGGAGTATTTCGGGGGCAGCACCGCGATCTGGGTCCCGGACAATCTGAAGAGCGGGGTCACCACCGCCAACTACTACGAGCCGGCGATCAACCGGACGTACGCCGATCTCGCCGCACACTACGGCGCCGTGGTGTTACCAGCGCGGGCGGCGCATCCGCAAGATAAGCCCAAGGTCGAAGTCAGCGTGCAGATCGCGCAGCGCTGGATCCTCGCGGTCCTGCGCCATCGGACCTTCTTCACACTGGCGGACCTGAACGCCGCGATCCGCACGTGCCTGGACGCGGTCAACGCCCGGCCGATGCAGATCGTGGGCGTGAGCCGACGCGTCCTCTTCGAGCAACTCGACCGGCCGGCGCTCCGCCCGCTGCCGGCCACTCGGTACGAGCTGGCGACGTGGAAACCGTGTCGCGTGAACATCGACTATCACGTCGAGGTTGAGCACAACTGGTACAGCGTGCCGTATCAGCTGGTCCACGTGAAGGTCGAGGCGCGCGTCACGGCCACGACGGTCGAAGTCTTCTTGACCGGCCGGCGGGTCGCGTCGCACGTACGGCTGACGGGCCGCGGCCGCTATGCCACCGACGTCGCGCACATGCCGCGCGCGCATCGCGCCCACGCCGAATGGACGCCGTCGCGGCTGATCGGGTGGGCCGAGCAGACCGGGCCGGCCACGGGCCGGCTCGTCGCCGGCATCCTGGAGCGGCGCCCGCATCCGGAGCAGGGCTATCGCGCCTGCCTCGGGCTCATGCGGCTGGGCCGCGTCCACGGGCTGGACCGGCTCGACGCCGCCTGTGCGCGCGCCGAGCGGCTCCGCTCCTACCGCTATCGCACCGTCGAGCTCATTCTCACCCACCAGCAGGATCGGCTCCCGCTCGACGAGTCCGCGCCTGCGCGCCCGGCGATCCCGCACGAGAACCTGCGGGGCGCCGCGTATTACGAGGAGGCTTATGCTGACGCACCCGACGATCGAGAAGCTGCACGCGCTACACCTGACGGCGATGGCCACGGCGTTTGAACAGCAACGGAGCTCGAGTCACCACGCGGAGCTCAGTTTCGACGACCGTCTCGGCTTGCTCGTCGACACGGAATGGACCGCGCGTGAGTCGCGAAAGCTGACCCAGCGCCTGCGCCATGCGAAGCTGCGCTACCCAGCGTCCCTGGAAGACATCGATTTCAGTACGCCCCGCGGGCTCTCCCGCGAGGTCGTGCTGAGTCTCGGCACGGGCGGCTGGATCCGCGATCATCATCACCTGCTGATCACCGGGCCGACCGGCATCGGCAAGTCGTGGCTCGCGTCGGCCTTCGTGGAAAGCGCGTGTCGCCACGGCTTCACGGCGACCTACGTCCGGGCGCCGCGGCTCCTGCACGACCTCGCCGTCAGCCGTGGCGACGGCTCCTACGGGCGCCTGCTCGCCAAGCTGGCCAAGCTCGATCTGCTCGCGATTGACGACTGGCTGCTCGCGCCGCTCACCGATGCCGAGCGGCGCGATCTCCTCGAGGT
Source organism: Acidobacteriota bacterium (assembly GCA_031376505.1). Classification (GTDB taxonomy): domain Bacteria; phylum Acidobacteriota; class Vicinamibacteria; order Vicinamibacterales; family UBA2999; genus CADEFD01. The sequence continues at coordinate 497 of JANMDX010000006.1, read as the reverse complement.
CCTCGAAGATCGCAGCGAACGCACCTCAACGCTGATTGCCAGCCAGCTCCCGCCGACGGCGTGGCACGCGGCGATTGGCGAACCGAGCGTCGCCGACGCCATCTGCGATCGGCTCATCCATCACGCGCACCGGCTCACGCTGAAGGGGCCGACGATGCGCGACCCTGGCACCCGGCGCGGCCCCAAGGCAAAGGCATGACCGCGATGCCCACGACCGGCCTATGGATCGTGCCGGACCCATGGAACACGCCCAGAACGCGTGTCCCACAGGTCCTTGGACGGCGCCAAGAGCGCGCCGCCCACAACGCCCCACAGGCCCTCATCCTCATGGGCCTCTACGAACCCGACAAGAGCCAGTAACATGACGTCCCTGATGGAAGGAGATCCCGTGATGGGCTGACCAACGCGTCGCTTCGCTCCGACGAGTGATCAGCTTGCCCAGAATCGGCGATCACGATGACCGGACTGAGCGATCACGATGGCCGGAATGCGCAGAT
>JANMDX010000005.1:0-2959 GCA_031376505.1 Acidobacteriota bacterium | reverse complement strand
GCACCGACGGTGTTGCTCTGCGGCGCGCCGGCGTTGAACAACTCGTCGAAGTTGATCTGCATCTGGGGCGGCACCATCGGGTTCATCACGCCGGGGCAGTTCACGAACATGGTTCCGTAGGAGCACCTGCACCATGCCGTTCTTCGATCCTTTGGAAGAAGAGGAGCGCAGCTTCTTGAGCGTCCTGCGACACTCGGTTCTCGAGGGTCCGTTGTGTCTCATGCGCTTCACCGATTCATCGCGGCGCGACCACACGGCTGCCTACGGTCGCCACGATTTGAGAACAGGGCTCTACCGTTCCTATTGGATGTACGCGGCTGAGGTGGAGGAAATCCTCCAATCAGTCTCGACGCGCGGTCCCTTCGGATTGAGAGTCATCCGAGAAATCAGCGACCGGTGGGCCATCTGCGACGATTGGGGCGACTTAGGCCGTGCTTGGGTCATGACGCTGCCGCCTGGCGGAAAGCTCAACGTCTACTTTGGTTTCGCCAAGTTCCAGCCGAAGATTTCCATTGCGAAGCAGCAGCAAACGAACCGCACCACGACCAGCAGCTATGCGGGCGGCTCGCTGCAACTGGTCACTCGTCTGAGTGAACAAGAGTGCAGTTGGATCTCCGGGCCCCTGCGCACACTGGACCTTTCGGCGAAGAAGCTGGCAGCCCACGCGGCGCGCCGCTGACGGGCCATGCTGGCCGCTTGATCACATGCGTCAAAACACTCATCTTGAAGCTGAAGGCATTGCAGTCGCGTAGTCGTCCTCCCCGTATCGAGGCTGGCGGCGGGGCGCTTCTGAAATGCAGCGCTCTGGTGGCAGTCGTGATGTGCTGTGGCGGCTGTTCGCGCGCGGTTCCATTGCCGTCAGCTGGAGCGGACCCGGGAACGGCAGCCGCGGCGGCGCCACAGGTGCTGCTGGCAGCAGCTGGTGCAGGCGGTGTCGAGTGGCAGTTGGTGACGCCGGGGCAAGCCACGCCACGTGCCTTGCAAGGTGCGGCCGCGGGCGCGACGCTCTGGGCATTGGACGACGAGGCTGGCGACTTCATTTACGGCGCAAACGACGGCGTCTGGCGCGTCAGCTGGCGACAACCAGACCGTCCGCGGCAACGGCTCGCCGATTTGCCGGTGCTTGGGGGCATCATGTATGCGGCTTGGCTTGACGCTGCAAGCGGCCAGTTGCAGGTGCTGGAAATGCGCGAAGCCACGCCCGCAGAGCGCAAGCGGATCAAGCTGCAGCCGCCGGATTCGTCGCCGTATGTCGCGGTGCTGTGGACGCTGACCGAAGGCCGCTGGCGAATACGCGAAGCCCGGGACACCTCGTGGGGCAGCGATGGAAGTCTCGGTCCAGCTGTGTTCGATGACCTGCGCCGCGAGCGCGGGCGCTCAGCGCGCCGTGCCGACGACGACGCATCCTGCGTGCGGCTTTGTGACCAGACCGCCACTGCGCCGGCTGGCATGCAAGCCAATGACGCCGAGGAGTGGCGCGTGCTGCCGGGCAGTAACGGCCAGATTGTGTTCGGCGTCGCACTGGGCGATGGCTGGCACGTTGTCGGACCGGTGGGCTCGACGGCAACCGGGAAGATTCTGCACGCTGCGAGCGCGAACGAACTTCGCCTGCACTGGCACCAGGCCAGACTCCTTGTAGCGCCAGTCCGCCTGCCGGCCGTCGCCACCGTCTATGACTTCGCCAGCGGCGCGCGCCAGATGCTGCCGCTCAGCAACACTGCGCCGGTCTGGGTGGACTGAGCGTGCCCCGCGGGAAATCCGACTCATATTAAGCGGTTCGAAGCAGGCAGTGGCGCTCCACGGTGATGCGGTTGTCGATGTTCATGCGAACGGCGCGCTGCGCCGAGCGCACGGAGTCTCGGCCGCCCTGGGACCGGTCGTCGACGCCATTCTTCCACTCGCAGTGGACGTGGCTGCCTTCATTGAAGACCAAAGTCGCCCCTAGACGCCTGGCCACCGATTCAACGTCCGCATTGTTGCCCTTGATATCGAGCGCATAGCCCGTCGAGTGTTTGCCCTTTGCAGGTGTGGCAACCGGCGCCCAGGCCAGCATCAGCGCCTTCGGGTCTCGCGTGCTCTTCTTGAGGATGGCACCCGCCTCGACCACAGCCTTGAGCTCCAGCTTGCCGGTCCGCACCAACGCGTGGCGTTCCAGGATGACAGCATGAGAGGATTTGTCCTTCGGCTGGCCCGGCGTCGTGGATTTACGGTAGCCGGTCTTCGGACTGGGGACGTTGGACTCGAGCGACTTGCGAATTGCGGCCAGTCGCTTCTTCAGCGGTGCACCGATGTCGAGCCCGGCGCAGTGGTTGACCGCTTCAAGCAACACCTCCCAGTGGTAGTTCACCTTCCAGTAAAGCTGCTCCTCGGAAAGATATCCCGAGATCACCTTGGCCGACTGCGGGAACGAGGTGTAGATCTCTTTGATGATGCCGTCCGTGACCGGAATGGTCTGGACCTTTGGGTCGACGAAGGACCTGATGCTGTTATGCCGGGGTTCGTCTTTCGTCGCCATGTTTTGCAACTCCAGCGGGCAGGACGCCAATCTTGGCGTCCGATGATGGCCATGATCCGGGCCCCTGTCACGCTCCGGATTGGGGACGGACCAGACTGCCCGTTCCCCGGACGAACGCGCCCGCGCATAAGATGCCTGTGCATGAGCCCGCCGCAGGATGACGACGACCGCACGGTCCATCAAGCTCGCACGGTGCCTTTCAGTTCGGGCGCCGCTCACACGCCCGTCACGATTCCGGGGCCGGCGCACGCCGCAGCCGGTCGTGGGGCCGGCAACCATTCATTGCCGCTGGGCACGCGCCTGGGCGAGTTCGAACTGACGAAGGAGATCGGCGAGGGCGGCTTCAGCATCGTCTATCTCGCCTGGGACCACTCCCTCGATCGCAACGTGGCGCTCAAGGAGTACATGCCGTCGTCGATCGCCGCGCGCTCCGGGCCCACCGAG
>JANMDX010000384.1:0-1674 GCA_031376505.1 Acidobacteriota bacterium | reverse complement strand
GCCACTCCGCCCTGTTCACGACGGCCGCCGACCTCTTGCTCGACCTCAACAGCCAGGAGACGGCCCGGGCGCTCGACCGGCGGCTCAAGCACTACCTGCGGCCGCACCTGCTCTGCATCGACGAGATTGGCTACCTCGCCTACGACGCGCACGCCGCCGACCTGCTCTTTCAGATCGTCACGCGCCGCTACGAGCAGAAGTCGATCGTGCTCACGACCAATCTCGCGTTTCGAGACTGGCACACGATCTTTCCGAATGCGTCCTGCGCCGTCGGCCTCGTCGACCGGCTCACGCACCACGCCGCCATCGTCAAGGTCACCGGCGACAGCTATCGGCTCCGCGAGGCCGAGCAGGCCCAGAAGACGCGTCGTGCGTCGTAGGTGCGCCCTCGCACGGGTGCGACCGCCCAGCGGCGTCGGTCCAGATTTACGCGCTTCTCCGTGACCGCCAACAGCTCCCGCTGGTCGTCAGCGACATCACCGGGGTGACGGGCCTCCGGATTCTCCGCGACATCGTCGCTGGCGAGCGCGACCCGCACCAGCTCGCCCGGCCTCGGGACTACCGGTGTCACGCCTCCGAGGCCGAGATCGTCGCCGCCCTGACCGGGAACTATCGCTCCGAGCACGTCTTTGTGCTGCAGCAGCATCTCGACTTCTTTGACATCTATCAACGGCACCTCGCCACGTGCGATGGCGCGATCGAAGGGCACCTCGCACAGCTTGCCGCCACCGCGACGCCGCCACCGGCGCCGCTGCCCGCCGCCCGGCGTCGACAGAAACCTCGCGACAACGAACCCCGCTTCGATGTGCGGACGCCCATGCACCAGCTCACCGGCGTCGACCTGTCGCAGATCGACGGCATCGGGCCCTACAACGCGCTCCGCCTGCTGTCGGAGATCGGCACCGACATGACGCGCTGGCCCACCGACAAGCACTTCACGTCCTGGCTGACCCTCGCCCCGCAAAACAAGATCTCCGGCGGACGCCTATTGAGCAGCCGGACACAGCCCTCGGCGAATCGCGCCGCGGCCATCTTCCGCCTCGGCGCCATGAATCTTGGCCGGACCCAGACGGCGCTCGGGGCGTTCTATCGACGGGTGGCCTTCCGCATCGGCAAGGCCAAAGCCATCACCGCCACCGCGCGCAAGCTCGCGGTGCTGGTCTATCGCACGCTCAAAGACCACCTGGTGTACGTCGACTCTGGCGCCGACGCCGACGACGCGCAGGACCGCACGCGCGTCCTCCGTCGCCTCCGCCACCGCGCAGAGCACCTGGGTTTTGGGCTCGTCAACCTCACGACCGGCGAGGTGGTCGAGGGAACAGTTTCTTAGGAGCCGCCCGCGTCAATGTCATTTATCATTGGCATTGGCAAGTTCTGGGCGACGCGGCTCTCGCGTCACGACACGGCCGCTATGTTCACGCTGTTTTTTGCGGAGGTGCTCGCACAACGCCGCAAGGTCGTGATTAAACCGCGCGAAGAGCTCCTCGCGCGCCGCGCGCGTTTCCTTCACGATTGGGTCTTCCCACATGGCGCTACCTCTCGATCAGCTCTTGCGGCGTGCAGATGACCGGCGGATCGTACCCTGACGCCCTGCACTGTTTGTCGATTGCGCGACGGATCGTGGCATTCGCGATGTGCCTGCAATTCCACGAGAGCAAGTACTCCATGCCGTGA
>JANMDX010000383.1:0-8286 GCA_031376505.1 Acidobacteriota bacterium | reverse complement strand
CGAGAGCGCAGATGTGCTCGCGCTGCCGCACCAGCAGGTGATCCTGCCCGACCTGGCCGCCGGTTGCTCGATGGCCGATATGGCCCCCGCCGACGAACTCCAGACCTGCTGGAACGAACTCGAGCAGCTGGGCATGGCGGCACGGACCGTGCCCGTGACCTACATCAACTCCGCGGCCGCGATTAAGTCGTTCGTGGGCGAGCAGGGCGGCACCGTGTGCACGTCGTCGAATGCCGCCGCGGTGCTGAAGTGGGGCTGGCAGCAGAAGGAGAAGATTCTCTTCCTGCCGGATCAACACCTGGGGCGCAATACGGCGTTCTTCCGGATGGGCGTGCCGCTCGATCAGATGGTGGTGTGGGATCCACACCAGCCGTTCGGCGGACTCACGCGCGAGCAGGTGGACGCCGCGCGCCTCATTCTGTGGAAGGGCCACTGCTCGGTGCACGTGCGCTTCAGCGCGAAGCAGATCGCCCTTGTGCGCCAGGAGCATCCAGGCGTGCGCGTGATCGTGCACCCAGAAGTGCCGTTCGATGTGGTGCAGGCGGCGGATGACAACGGTTCGACCGAGTACATCCTGAGCCAGGTGCGCGCGGGCGCGCCGGGCTCGGTGTGGGCCGTGGGCACCGAGGTGCATCTCGTGCACCGGCTGGCCGAAGAAGTGGCGCCACGCGGCATCACCGTGCTGTCGCTCGACCAGTTGGGCTGCCTGTGCAGCACGATGTTCCGGGTGTCGCCCAATCACCTGCTGTGGATCCTCGAGGGTCTGGTCGAGGGAAAGGTGCACAACCAGGTGGAAGTGCCAGAGCACCAGATCCGCTGGGGCCGCGTGGCGCTCGACCGCATGCTCTCGATTCACTGAGGCCGCGACGACGATGCCCCTTCATGATCTGACCCTGGTTGACGTGACCGATCGCGACGGCACCATCACGTCGCCGGTCTGGCTCGCCGCGGCTGAACCGCTCCACAGGGACCTGCGCCCCCAGCTTCCGGACGACTACGCCGCCACCATGGCCCGCGTGTTCCTCGGCGGTGGACGGCTGATCGTCGCTACGCAGGACGAGGCAATGGCGGGACTGGCCGTGTGGCGTGTGCTCGAAAATACGATGTTCGGCCGCTTCCTCTACGTGGACGACCTGGTCACCGACACGAGGCTGCGGTCCCGGGGCGTGGGGAAGGCACTCCTGTCCAGATGCGAGGCGATCGCTGTCGAGCTCGGCTGCCGCGAGTTCGTGCTCGACTCCGGTGTGCAGCGCGCCCAGACGCACCGCTTCTATTTCCGGGAGGGCCTCGTCGTGCGCGCCTTCAACTTCGGCAAGTCCTTGCCCGTGGCGCCGGTGAATCCCCGGGCTTAGCCGAGGCCGCAGGTCTGCTACGATCATCACAGTCATTCAGACACTATTTGCACGCCTGAGGAGGCCCGTTCCATGGCTCATGCCCTGCCCGCTCTGACCTACGACCACGCCGCGCTCGAACCACACATCGACACGCTGACGATGCAGATTCACCACGGAAAGCACCACCAGGCCTACGTGACGAATCTGAACGCCGCGCTCGACAAACACCCCGAGCTGCACGCCAAGAGCCTCGACGATCTCGTCAAGGGCATCGCGACGGTACCGGAAGACATCCGCGGCGCCGTGCGCAACAACGGTGGCGGCCACTGGAACCACTCGATGTTCTGGACGCTGATGGCGCCGGGCGCCGGCGGCGCACCCACGGGTGACGTGGCCAGCGGGATCACGGCGGCCTTCGGTAGCGTCGAGAAGTTCAAGGAACTGTTTCAGGCCGCGGGCATGGGCCGCTTCGGCAGCGGCTGGGCCTGGCTTATCGACAACGGCGGCAAGCTCGAAATCATGAGCACGCCGAACCAGGACAACCCGCTCATGGAGGGCAAGAAGGCCGTCCTGGGCGTGGACGTGTGGGAACACGCCTACTACCTGAAGTACCAGAACCGCCGCGCCGACTATCTGGCCGCATTCTGGAACGTCGTGAACTGGAACGAAGTGAACACGCGCCTCAAGGGGTAGCGACAAGGCTAGCGGCTAGGTCCTAGCGGCTAGCGAGTCATGCAGCGGCGACAGGCGCTTTCGATTCTCGGGGCCGGCGCCGCGGCGTTTGGGGCCTATCGCTACTTCGGCAATGCCGGGATGGCCGCGCGCGATGTCGCGTGGCCGCCCGGACTTTCGACAGCTTTCACTGATGCCGACCTGTTCTACACCGTTTCAAAGAACAAGTTCTTCGATCCCTCCTTGGACCAGAGCCGCTGGTCGCTCGAGATCAACGGCCTGGTCGGCCGCTCCCTGTCGCTCACCTTCGACGACCTGCGCGCCATGCCGTCGGTCGACGCGGCGGTCACCCTGGCCTGTATCAGCAACGGCGTGCCCGCGCGCGCGATCGGCAACGCTCGGTGGACTGGCGTGCGACTGCGCGACGTACTCGACCGCGCCGGCGGAGTGGACCGCGCGGCCGTGGATCTGGTGTGGATCTGCGCCGACAACTACACCGACAGCATCCCCGTAGCTGCGGCCGTCGATCCCGGAACGCTGCTCGTGTGGGGCATGAACGGCGAGCCGTTGCCCAGAACGCACGGCGCGCCGATGCGCGCGATCGTGCCTGGCATCTACGGCATGAAGAACGCCAAGTGGATCGAAGCCATCGAGGTCATCCCTGGCGATCATCAGGGCTACTGGCAGCGCGTGGGCTGGAGCGACACGGCGCCCTACATGACGCTCTCGCGCTTTGATGTGCCGCGCCTGCACGATACCCTGGTCGCCGGACAGGCCATGCAGTTGAGCGGAATCGCGTTTGCGGGCCGCCGCGGTATCACGCGTGTGGATGTGGGGTTGGGCGTGCCTGACGATCCGAGCCACCGGCTGCTCTGGATGGACGCCGAATTGCAACCAGAGCTCGGGCCCGCGGCCTGGCGACTCTGGACCTGTCCTTTCACGCCGACTCCGGGGCGGCATCGTCTCGTGGTGCGCGCGACCGACGGCGACGGCGTACCGCAGCCCGGTGAACGGCGCGGCAACTTTCCCAACGGCGCTCACGGGTGGCATACCGTGGACGTCTCGGCCTCCTAGCGATGTGCCTTCGACTCGCGCTCGTTGCAGCGTTGGCGATGGGGGTGCCGGGTCTCGTCGGCGCGCAAGATGCTGCGCCCGTCGTCACCACCCCGTCGTCGTCGGCGGCGTCGGGCGAGACGTCGTTCCTCGTGCAGAACCTGACTCGGGTCGAGCTGTGGCGCTTCTTCGAACCCAAGCCCGGCGGCGGCGTGCATCCCGACTACGCGTTTGTCGGCAACCGCTCGACCTTGGGCGCCCGCTATCACGGTCCGCGCTGGAGGCTGCAGGGCGCGATCCAGTACGTCCGGCTCGAGAATCTGCCTACCGGCGCGATCGGGCCGGGCCTGCTCGGCACGGGCGCGGCGTACTTCTTCCAGGCGGGCGGCACGTTCAGCTATCAGTTCTACCTGCGCAGCCTGAGCGTGGCGTTCGCGGACCAGGCGACCGGCGCGTGGCTGGAGGCCGGCCGCTTCTCGCGCGCAACTGCAGAGGAACTGGTTTCGGGGGATGGCGCGATCGACGCACTCACGCGCACGCATCTGAACGGACGTCTGCTTGGCGACATGGAGTGGTCCATGTATCAGCGCGCCTGGGATGGGGTGCGTGGCGGATTCACGCGTCCCGGCTGGCGCGCGACGATCACCGCAGCGTCGCCCACTCAGGGCACCTACGAGGAATCGGCCAACCTCTCGATGGATCGGCTGCGTATCGGCGCCGTCGAGGTAAGCACACGCGCGGGAAGAATGGTGCCGCACACGTCGCTGAGCATGTTCGGCTACGTCTACGACGACCGCCGCCGCGTCACGTCGCGTCCTGACAATCAGCCGCCTCCCTCGGCCGGGCGCGTGGCCGTCGCCAGCGCCGACGTACGCATCGGCACCGTTGGCGCGTCGGCGGTGGCGGCGGTCCCGCACCTGTCAGGCCGGTGGGACACGCTGGCGTGGGCCGCCGTGCAGATGGGCGATTGGTACGGGCAGCGGCACCGTGCCTGGTCGGCCACCGGCCTGGTCGGCCACCAGTGGACACGTGCACCGTGGCAGCCGTGGCTGCGTGGCGGCGTCGACTACGCCTCGGGCGACGGCCGCGCCAGCGACGATGCGCACGGCACGTTCTTTCCGATGTTGCCGTCAGGCAATCAGCTCTCGCGATCGAACACCTATGCCTTGATGAACGTGGTGGACGGCTGGGTCGACGCGCGCGTGTCGCCGTCCTCGGCTGTGGATGTCGTGGCCTCGGTGCACCATGTTGGACTTGCCACCGCCAGCGATCGCTGGTACACCGGCAGCGGCGCGACCGCACGCGCCGGCAGCTACTTCGGCTTCCAGGGACGCACTGGCGGCAGCGGGCACCGTCTCGGCACGCTGCTGGAGGGCGAGGTCGCGTGGCGCGCCACCAGGTGGTGGACGCTGCGCGGGTATGCGGGGCGCATGACCGGAGGCGACGTCGTGCGGAATGTGTTTGCCGGCGACCGCCTGATGACGGCGTGGGTCGAATCGCTGTTCAGCTTCTGACGCGGCCAGTCTTGCGACGGACCGATTAGAACAGCACGACATCCACCGGCGTGCCAGCCTCGATGGCCGCCACCTCCGAGGCGATCTCGATGTAGCCGTCGGCGTGCGCCATGCTCGTGATGTCGCCGCTGGCCTTGAACGCGGGCTCGGCGCCGCCCTCGGCGAGTCGCACCGTGTAGAACTGAGTGCGGCCCACGTGTGACGCCACACGGCGCGCGAGCGGCACCGTGACGACCCGCGGCTGGTGCGCCGGCAGACGAGCCAGCGCGCGCAGGAACGGCACGAGGAGCACGTACGCGTTCGTGAGGCACGACGTCGGATTCCCCGGCATGCCGTAGACCGGCACGCTGCCAATCTGACCAAACGCCGTCGGCTTGCCCGGACGCGTAGCGATCCCGTGGAACACCACGGTGCCTCGCCGCGTGAGGATGTCGAGCACGAGATCTCGATCGCCGACCGAGCTGCCGCCCGAGAAGACGACCAGATCGCAGCCGAGCGCCAGGTCCACCGCAGCATCGAGCGCGTCGAGGGTGTCGGCGGCGACGTCAAAGGCCACCGGCTCGCCGCCGTGCGCGTGCACCACGGCCGACAACGTGTGCCGATTGACGTCGTAGATCTGGCCGGGGCCGAGCGGTGAGCCCGGGGCCACCACTTCGTTGCCGGTGGATACGATGGCGACTCGGGGACGCGCGTAAACGTCGAGCGCCGGCAGCCCTAGCGCGGCCACCACACCGACCCGCGCTGGCAGCAGCACGTCGCCGCCGCGGAGCACGAGCGACCCGGCGGCGATGTCGGCGCCCGCGCGACCCACGTGCTGCGCGGTACGCACCGGCGTGAGCACGTGCACACGGCCGTCGGCCCCCGGCGCGGTCTCTTCCACCATCACCACGGCGTCCACGCCGGGTGGCAACGGCGCGCCAGTGGCGATTTCGACGCATTCGCCTGTGGTCACCGCCTGCGTCATGACCTCGCCGGTGAACACGCGGCCCACCGGCACGAGGGCACGGGGCTGGTCGCGGGTGGCGTCGACGGTGTCGGCGGCGTGCACCGCGTACCCGTCCATCATGGCGCGGGCAAACGGCGGCACGTCGACGCTGGCCACCACATCGTGCGCCACCACGCGTCCGGCCAACTGGCCGAGCGGCACGGCCTCCGTGCGCATGAGGGGCCGAACCGCCGCGGCCAGGTGGGCGCGCGCCTCGGCGAGCGGAATCGTGCGCTGGAACGGACGCATCTACTTGGCCGCCTGCTGCACGAGATGCCCCAGTTCAGGCAGCACGAGTTTCGTCATCGCGAGGCGCACCGCTCCTTCCGAGCCTGGCAGCGCGATCACGACGCGTCCGCGCGCCAGTCCGGCACAGGCCCGGCTCATCATGGCGGCCGGCCCGATGTCGGCATAGCTCAGCATGCGGAAAAGCTCGCCGAAGCCGTCGAGCCGCTTCTCGAGCATCTCGTCGAGCGCCTCGTAGGTGGCATCGCGCGACGTGATGCCGGTGCCGCCCGTGGTGATGATGACCTGGGCCTCGGCCCGCAGTTGCGCGGCAACAAACGCGGTGACGTCGGCCGGCTCGTCCTTCACTAGGGCCCTCGCGGTGACCTGGTGGCCCTCCTGTTGGAGCAGGGCCACGATGGCGCCGCCGCTCGTGTCGGTGGCCTCCGTGCGCGTGTCGCTGATGGTCAGGACGGCAACGCGCACGGATACGGGGCCGGCGGCTTTGTGGAGTTGCTGGGACACGGGGGGATCATAGAACAGCGGCTAGGTTCTAGCGGCTAGCGGCTAGGAAGAGCAGCGGCTAGGGGCTAGCGGCTAGCGGCTAGGAAGAACAGCGGCTAGGTTCTAGCGGCTAGCGGCTAGGAAGAACAGCGGCTAGCGGCTAGCGGCTAGCGGCTAGGAAGAGCAGCGGGGCTAGCGGCTAGCGGTCAGGAAGCGTGCCGCGTGGCGCGCGTCCCGCTATGATCTAGCCGTGCGTCGCCCCCTGTTCGCGCTCGTATTGCTCGTCGCCGTGACGATGCCCTTCAACGTCCCTTCAGGGCTGCGCGCGCAGGCGGCGCCACCGCGTCAGCCGCGGCCATCGCGCGGCGCCGCACCGGCGCCCGCTCCACCTGCGGCCCCGGCGTTTGCATCCACGCTCGACCGCGACGCGGCGCGCTGGGTGGACACGACGCTGAAGTCGCTCACCGACGACCAGCTCGTGGGCCAGCTGCTCATGGGCCGGCTCGATTCCACCTATCTGAGCGCCGACTCGGCGAAGTTCGAGGAACTGGCGGCTCTGGTCCGCGACATTCACATGGGCGGCTTCTGCGCCTTCGGCGGCGTGGATTCGGTGCCGGCGGTCCTGCTCAACGGCACCTACGGACCCACGATTCTTGGACAGCCGCTCGAACTGGCGGCTATCCTGAATCGTCTCCAGACCATCTCGACGTTGCCCCTGCTGGTCAGTGGGGACTTCGAACACGGTGTCGGCATGCGGATCAACGGCGCCACGCGCTTTCCGCGCGCCATGGCGTTTGGGGCGGCGGGCGATCCCGCGCTGGTCAGAGAGGCCGCGCGCGTGACCGCGGTCGAGTCACGTGCGCTCGGCGTGCACGTGAACTTCGCGCCCGTGGCCGACGTGAACAACAATCCCCGCAACCCCGTCATCAACATCCGCTCGTTTGGCGAAGACCCCGCACGCGTCGGCGCGCTCGTGCGCGCGGCGGTCGAGGGGTTGCAGAGCGGCGGCGTCGTCGCCACGCTGAAGCATTTCCCCGGACATGGGGACACGGCCGTGGATACCCACCTGGGACTCGCCACCGTTTTGCACGACCGTGCGCGTCTCGATCGCGTTGAGCTGGCGCCCTTTCGCGACGGCATCGCCGCGGGCGCAGGCGCCGCGATGGTGGCGCACGTGGAGATGCCCGCACTCGATCCCCTGCCCGGTCCCGCCACCTTCAGCCGGCCCGTCGTGCGCGGCCTGCTGCGTCACGAGCTCGACTTCGGCGGGATCGTCTTCACGGACTCGATGCTGATGGAGGCGGTGAACGACATCGCCGGCCCAGGCGAGGCGGCGGTCCGAGCCATCGAAGCAGGGCTCGATGTGGTGCTCGACTCGCCCGATCCCCGCGCGGCGGCCGCGTCGCTCAAGGCCGCAATGGTCTCGGGCCGGCTCACCCGCACGCAACTTGAAGGCTCCGCGGGGCGTGTGCTGGCGCTCAAAGCGCGCCTCGGCCTGCACCGGACCCGCACCGTCGATCTGAACGCGGTCATGACGGCCGTGGGCACGCGTGCCGCTGCCGATACCGCGCGGCGTACGGCCGAGCGTGCCATCACGCTGCTGCGCGACGCGCGCGCCTCGGTGCCGCTCACCACGTCGCGGTCGGGACGCGTGCTGTATCTGTCGGTGCTCGACTATCCCTCCAACTGGCGGATTGCCGCGCCGAGCCGCACGCTGCTGCCGGAGCTGCGCAAGCGGTGGGACACGGTGACGGCGGTAGAGCTGTCGGATCGCTCGACGGCCGACGAACTGGAGCTCGTGCGCGCCATGGCGGCCAATTACGACGCCGTCGTGGCGGGCGTGTTCGTGCGGGCCTCGTCGGGCAGCGGACGGCTCGACCTGGGGCCGGGCATCGTGCGCCTGCTACAGGACCTGGCGGCAGCCAGTGCCCGCCGGAAGCAGCCGCTGGTGGCGGCGTTCTTTGGCAGTCCGTATGCGGCAGTGGCGGCGGCCGATTTG
>JANMDX010000421.1:0-2042 GCA_031376505.1 Acidobacteriota bacterium | reverse complement strand
CGCGCGGCCTCGTTCGCGAGAGCGTTCAGCCCGCGCCTGAGCAGCGCCTGAGTCTCGCTGGGCATGCCCCGCCACAGGTAGCAGTCCGACGCGCCCATCGCGGCCCGCTCGATGCCCGCGTCGTCGTGCCGTGCGATGGCGTTCGTCAAGGCCCGCTCGAAGGCCGCGACCGCGTCGTCGTAGCGCTTCAGCCCCGCGAGCGCCTCGCCGCGATGTTCGCTCGCTTCGCCGAGCCGCGCGTCGTCCTCGGGCAGCTCGAGGCCCAGCATCTGGTCGAACGTCGCCAGCGTCTCTTCGAAGGCGCCCGCGGCGAGGGCGCGCCGGCCGGCCAGCAGCAGGAACGTCGCCGTGCGACCGCTGTCGGCGGCAGCGCCGGCCTGATACAGGTGATGGGCCAGCACCGACGCGTGGCTCTCGAGCGAGGCCGCCCGCACCCGCTCCAGCGCATCGGCGACCTTCAGATGCAGCCGCTGCCGGCGCGGCAGCGACAGGGTCGTGACGAGCGTGGTGCGAATCAACTCGTGCACGAACCCGTATCGCACGGTGCGCTGACTCGCGTCTGCCGCCACGAGCTGCGCCCGCTCGGCTTCTTCGAGCGCGTCGAACACGGCGTCGTCCGAGAGATTCACGACCGCCTGCAGCAGGTCGAGCGGAAACGTGCGGCCGATGACCGCGCCGGCCGTGAGCACCGTGCGCGCCTGCTCCCCGAGCCGGTCGAGCCGGCGGCCGATCACCAGGCGCACGCCTTCGGGCACCTCGATCGTGTCCACGCGCAGGTCCGCTTTCCACGCACCGCTCGCGTCGAAGAGTTTCCCCTCCTCGGACAGGTGCTGGTAGACCTCTTCGACGAAGAAGGGATTGCCTTCGGTTTCGCGGAACACCGCATGCGTCAATCCGGACGGTGGTGCCGATCCGCTCATCTTCGACAGCAGCTCGTGCACGCTCGACTCCAGCAGTCGCCGCAGTGCGATCCGCGTGGCCAGGCGCTGACGGAGCAGCGATTCAAGCGCCTTGGCAAACGGCCGCGATACGTCCAGCTCCACATCGCGGTAGGTGCCGACGATGAGGACGCGCATCGTGGCGAGATGCGGCGCCAGATGCTGCAGTAACTGGAGTGTCGACTCGTCGGCCCAGTGCAGGTCATCGAGCAGGTAGACGACTGGCGACTTCTGGGTCCCGCGCCGGATGTACTCGAGGAACCCTCCGAAGATCAGGCGCCGCTGCTGGTCCGCGGGCACCTCGGGCAACGGCGGGATGTCGGGGTAGGTGCGGCGCAGGCTCGGCACAATCGCCGCGATCTCGGGGGCGACCTCACCCATGGCGGCGCGCGCCGCCTGCGGCACAAGGTGCACGGACTGCTCGGTCATCTCGACGAACGGCACATAGGGCGCGGCGCCCTCCATCTCGTAGCAGTGGCCTGTGAGGCAGAGCGCACCCCGCTGCCGTGCCGTGGCCAGCAGCTCGCGCGCCAGGCGCGTCTTGCCTACACCGGGTTCGCCGCCCACGAGCACCAGGCCGCCCTGCCCGGTGAGCATCTGATCGAGCAGCCGCCTGAGCTCGGTGGCCTCGGTGTCGCGCCCGACGAACGGCGTGCGCTCCGCTGGGATGGCGGGCGCCGTGGTCGTCGTGCGTGTTGTCGACCACGCGTTGGCGCGCAGCGCCTCGAGGTCGTCGAGCAGCGCCGCCGTGGTCTGATGGCGTTCGGCGCAGGCCTTCGAGAGCAGGCGGTGGATGACGGCGCCGAAGCCCGCGGGTTCGTCGAGGTCGCGCGACCCGGACGTCGGCGGGTCGCGCAGAATCGCCGCCATCGTGTCGCTCGGGTCGTCGCGCAGAAACGGATGCCGGCCCGTGGCCAGTTCGTGCAGGATGACGCCGAGCGAAAACAGATCCGAGCGCGGGTCGAGCGCGGCGCCCAGGAACTGCTCTGGCGACATGTAGGCCGGCGTGCCGAGGCGCGTGCCGGCCTCGGTGAGCGCCACGCGCGCATCGGTCGACGCCACGCCGTCGTGGGTCTGGGTGTCGGGCTCGCGAGCGCCTTCGCC
>JANMDX010000391.1:0-2889 GCA_031376505.1 Acidobacteriota bacterium | reverse complement strand
AGATCGCCGAGGTGCACGACGTTGGCCTGTTCGAAGTGGATCGCCACATCGCCGCCGGTGTGGGCCGGCCCCCAGTGCCGGGCGCGAATCGTCTCGTCACCCAGGGTCACGCTCCAGGTCTCGGGGAACGTCACATCCGGTAGCGTCGTCTGGGTCTTGGCGCGCTCGGCCTGTACCCGCTGGTTCTCGAGCGAGCGCACGTGCGCGACAATCTGCTTGGCCGCGCCGCGCAGCACGCCGTTGCCACCGGTGTGGTCGGGATGATGGTGGCTGTTGATGAGGACGTCGATCTGGCGCGGGCTGCGCTCCTTCAGTCCGCTCAGCAGGTTGGGCGCCGTGTCGGCAAACTGGCTGTCCACCACCAGCAGGCCGTCGCCGCTCACCAGCCATCCGATTGTGCCGCCCCGCTGGTTGAAGATCCCGACGTTGCGGCGCAGCGGCGTGAACAGCGCTGGCGCCGGAGGCGCGGCTGGCGCCGCCGGTTGTTGTGCGCCGACGCCTGCGGGCAGCGCTCCGGCCATCGTGGCGAGCGCCGAGGCCTTCATGAAGTTGCGCCGGTTCCAGCTCATGCCGTCCTCCGTTCCGATCAGGTGAAGCTACTTCGGATACCAGTCCGCCAGCCGGACCTCGATGCGGCTGCCGGTCAGCGCCGTCGCCAGCTCCTGCAAGCCGCGGGTCGTTGGCGTCGGCCGCGGGCCTTTGGCCACGGCGCGCACCCAGTCCTGGTCGTAGTGATACGGGTAGACCACTTTCGGGGCGATTGCGCGGATGCACTCGATCGCCGCCGCCGGCTCCATGCGCGCCAGCGGCAAGTTGAGCGGGAAGAACGCGATCGCCACGTTCTTGACCGCGCGCACTTCAGGCACGCACTCGGTGACACCCACGACGTATACCCGCTGCCCGCCGAGCGTGATGACGTAGCCGTTGGCTTCGCCCTTGGGGTGATACGGCTCGCCTGGGGTGAGGTCGTAGGCGCCAATCGCCTCGATGCGCACGCCCGCGACGTCTTTCGTGTCGCCATTGGCCATCACGATGCCGTCGGGCACCTGCGCTTTCCCGTTGGCGGCGATGACCACCGGCGCGCCAGGCTTTCTGAGCCGCGCAATGGCCTTCACATCGAGGTGGTGGCCGACGTCGTCGGTCACCAGAATGAGGTCCGCTGGCTTGGCCCGCGAAAGGTCGGCCAGGCTCCAGGGATCGACCTGGATGACCTTCCCCGCGTGCTCGAGTTGCACGCTGGAGTGAATGAAGGTCGTGATCGTGATGTCGCCAACAGTCGTGCCCTGCTGCGCGACGGGCGCCGCCACGGCGCAGGCGGCCAGCCCCAGTCCCAGGCACACCGCACGCGTCATCAGCGCTGTTGCCTCGGCGCGTCGGTCGTGACCGTGCGACGCTGCGCCTTGCGCTTCGCCAGTTCCTCGCGGTACTGCTCGTCGGTCAGGAACGCGACGTCGGTCCAGCCGTGGCCCATTTCGTCCATCGTGCGGCTGCCCCAGCCGATCCACGCCGTGGGGTCGGGGTTGTGCTTGTTGTTGGCCGTGTTGTCGTGCCACGACGTCGTATGCAGGATCGTCCCGGCGGGAAACAGATGCGGCGTCTTGTATTTGTAGGTGACTTGCCAGTCCTGCTCGTAGTGGGTCGCATCGGTCAGCACTTCGCGCCGCCCGTCGGGATGAATCGCCTCGAGCGTCATGCGCGAGCCGCGGAAGTGCATGTGCGGCTGAAAGCTCACGATGAGGGCGGGCTTGGGCAGCGGCCAGAATCGCTCGTGCTGCGCCACGGTGTTGGGCGGAATGCTCAGGAACGCCGCGGCGTGCAGCGGGTTCTCTTCCACGAGCGCGCCGGTGGGCATCGACGGCTCGTCGATCGCGATCTTGTGGCCCGCGCGCAGCAGCAGGTCTTCGATGCGTTCGCGATTCAGCACCCAGTCATTGCCCACGCCCGTGCGGATGCGGTGCGACGTGACCAGCACCGTGGGCACGACCCCTTTGGGATAGAACTTGATGCCCACGCGCTGGCGGTCGTACACGGCCTCGCCGTAGGGGTGATAGTGCGCCTCGAAGCGGAAGGTCGATCCCTTCTTCAGGATCTTGGCCGTGCCATCGGGGAAGACGTCGGCGTCGTTACCTGCGCCGTACTCGATGAGGTCCATCGAGTTGCCCACGTTCGAGCCCATGCGCAGCGGCAGGCCCTTCAAGTCGGTGTCGTCGGGCATGTCCACGTAGACGTGCGAGTGATGCACGGCACGCGTCGCGTCGGGAATGATCTGCACCCACTTCACGTAGCGGTCTTCGGTGAGACCCGGATCGACTTCTTCTTCGGGGATGAAGTCGGGGCCCTCGGCGGGAATCGCGAAACCCTTTGCCATCCGCACGATGAGATCGGGTTCGCCGTAGGTCCACTCGGCGCTCGAGGTAAACGTTCTGGCAGGCGGCGCATCGGCCGCGCGTCCCTCCGGCGCGCCGCCGTCAGCCCACGCGTTGATGAGCGCGATCTCGCGGTCGCTGAGCGACGGATCCTCGAGGTACTCGCCGATGCTACGGTCGATGTGCCAGGGCGGCATCTCGCGGCGCGTGACCTTCTGTTTGATCGACCGCACCCACGGGCGCGCGTCCTTGTAGGTCATGAGCGACATGGGGGCGTGCGTGCCCGGCCGATGGCAGTTCTGACAGGAGCGCTGCAGGAGGGGCAGGACGTCTTTGGTGAAGGTGGGCGTGGGCGCGGCAGACGGTGCTTGCGCGTGCGTGACTGGCCCGGCGGCGAGCACCAGACCGGCGACGACGACCGCACCAACAACGCCGGCGATCTTTCCAGCAGGGACCATGACAGCTCCTCCGTTGCCTTCGCGCGAACTTGGGGGGATACTCTAGCACTTCCGCAGGGTGATAC
>JANMDX010000374.1:0-13276 GCA_031376505.1 Acidobacteriota bacterium | reverse complement strand
CGGCGGCGGCAGCTGAATCGGGTGTCCCGCGCGCAGGCTGGCAAAGCTCTGGCGGCCGGACGACGCGAGGAACCGCGCCTCCTCATCCGTTGCGGCCGCGACGACATTCACGCCCAGCATCACGTAGGGCGCGGCTAGCGGTGCCGACGGCTTGAAGCGCTCGCGATAGATGCCGATGGCATCAAACAGCATCGCAGGCGCGAAATGCGACGCGAAGGCGAACGGCAGTCCCAGGGCAGCGGCCACCTGCGCGCCGAACGTGCTCGAGCCGAGAATCCAAATGGGGATCGAGAGCCCTGCGCCAGGCACCGCCTGCACGGCCTGTCCGGGCTGCGGCGGCGCGAAGTACCCCATCAACTCCACGACGTCGTTGGGGAAGCTGTCGGGGTCGGCATTCAGTGTGCGTCTGAGCGCCATGGCTGCCGGCCGATCGGTGCCGGGCGCGCGACCCAGACCGAGGTCCACGCGGCCAGGGAATAGCGACTCGAGCGTGCCGAACTGTTCGGCTACCTGCAGCGGGGCATGATTGGGCAGCATGATGCCGCCTGCGCCAATGCGGATGCGCGACGTGCCCACGCCCACGTGCCCGAGCAGCACGGCCGTGGCCGCGCTGGCGATGCCCGGCATGTTGTGATGTTCTGCCAGCCAGAAGCGCGTGTAGCCCCAGCGTTCCGCGTGCTGAGCCAGATCTCGTGTGCGGCGGAAGGCATCCGCCGCACTTGCGCCCTGAACGATGGGCGAGAGGTCGAGTACTGAGAGTGGAATCATCTGTCTCTACGATACATGCCAGCTCGCGATAATCCGTGTCCGTTGCCCCCGTCGAGGAGTATCGTGGGTCACGGCATGGCTGAACGGACGGGCCGCTGACGTCCCTCGCCGGAACCGAGCCAGCAGAAGGCGATCATGAGCACGACCCGAGAACTGCGCGACCTCGGCATGGACCGACGCATCCCGCGCCGGGACTTCCTGAACGGCGTGGCGCTCGGTGTGGCCGGAGCCGCGGCCTTTCGGCCGATGTCTCTCGAGGCCCGCGTGCAGACGCCCGGCGGGGAGTCCGCCTATCCGCCCGCGCGGCTCGGGCTGCGTGGCCAGTACGCCTCGACCCTCGACACCTTGGGCGCGGTTCGCCGTGGCGACTACGCTGCGTACCCGGGCATCGACGTCGACACGAGCGAGACCTACGACCTGGTCATCGTGGGCGGTGGCCTCTCGGGTCTGTCGGCGGCCTACTTCTGGCACCAGGCGCTGCCCAATCAGCGCGTGCTCGTGCTCGACAATCACGACGACTTCGGCGGGCACGCCAAACGCAACGAGTTCACGTATCAGGGCCGTACGTTCCTGGGCTACGGCGGCACGATGAGCGTGGCCACACCGTATCCCTACAGCTACATGTCCAAGGCGTTGCTCGTGGACCTGGGCGTGGAGGTCGGCCGCAACGCCGAGTTCGCCGACCGCGACCTGTTCCAGAAGTTCAACCTTGGCCCTGGCATGTTTTTCGACCAGGAACACTTCGGGGAAGACCGGCTCGTGCCCGGCAACGGTCGTCTGCCCTGGGATCAGTTCTTTGCCAAGGCGCCGCTCAGCGACGCCGCCAGGCGCGATCTGACCCGGCTGCACGGCAAGAATCCGGACTACATGGCGGGAAAGAGCGTGGAGCACAAGCTCGCCGCGCTGGCCCGCATCAGTCATCAGGACTTCCTGCTGCAGCACGCGAAGATGAGTCCCGACGCGCTGCCATTTTTCCTGGGCCAGGGCGGACGCAACAACAAACGCGTCGACACGACCCCCGCGCTCGAAGCCGCGCGCGCCGGCCGCATTGGCTTCGACGGCCTCGGGCTGCCGGACGAGGAATCCTTCCGGCAGGGGAGCTTCACGTTTCATTTCCCCGACGGCAACGCGTCCCTGGCCCGTCTGCTCGTGTCGAGGATCGTGCCGAAGGCCATTCCCGGCAAGCACGACATGTCCACGATCGTGAAGGCGCCGCCAGTGGCCTACGACCGGCTCGACGACGCCGGCACACCCACGCGCATTCGCCTGAACAGCACCGTGACCAGGGTGGCGCTCGACGGATCGGCCGCGCGGCCGACCGGTGCGCGCATCGCCTATCTGCGCGACGGGAAGATGCATCAGGTGCGAGCCGAGAGCGTGGTGTTGGCCTGCTACAACGCCGTGATTCCACGGCTCGTCCCCGAATTGCCCGCCGATCAGAAGCAGGCGCTGGCCTACGCGGTGAAAGTGCCGATGCTCTACACCAACGTCCTCATCCGGCGCTGGACCTCGTTTCAGAAACTGGGCGTGGCGAGCATCAACGCGCCGGGGATGTACCACCCGAGCTGCAGTCTGGATCCTGGCTCGACCGTCGGTGGGTACAAAAGCGTCACCACGCCCGACGAGCCCATCGTCGTGCATATGGTGCGCAACCCCAACCAGCCCGGCCTGCCGCGCAAGGAACAGAATCGCATCGGTCAGCAGGAACTGCAGACCATGACGTTCCACGACGTCGAGCTTGCCATCAGGCGGCAGATGGCGCGCATGCTGGCCGGCACCGATTTCGATCCCGCAGCCGACATCGTCGGCATCGCGGCGAACCGCTGGCCCGACGGCTACTCGTACACCTACGACACGCTGGCGGATCCCGACGTGGCGCCGGAGCAGCGTCCGCACGTGATCGGTCGCCGTCGGTTTGGCCCCATCACCATCGCGAATTCCGATGCGGGCGCGGCCGCGTTCACGAACCAGGCGTTCGATGAAGCGCATCGTGCGGTGCAGGAATTGCTCGTCAGCCGGGGCATGGCCTGAGTCGCCGCAAGGCAGAACACCCGGTGGAGAACCTCCCATGAGCCGTCGCGACCGCGATCTCGGCATGCACCGCGTCATCGACCGGCGCGACTTCGTCAACGGCGCGGCCGTGGCCGTGGGCGCCGCGCTGCTGCCCAAGTGGAGCTGGGCGCTCGAGCTCGACGCCCAGGCCGCGGCGCAAGCCGGCGATCCCGGTGTGGACTATCCGCCCAGGCGCACGGGCCTGCGGGGAAGCCACGCCGGATCGTTCGAGGTGTCGCACCAGCTACGCGATGGCCGCGCTCTCGATCTTGGGAGCGCAACCCATACCGGCGAGACCTACGACCTGGTGGTCGTGGGCGGCGGACTGAGTGGCCTGGCAGCGGCGTACTATTTCGTGACGAGCGTGGGGCGGTCCGCGCGCGTGCTCGTACTCGACAACCACGACGACTTCGGCGGCCACGCCAAGCGCAACGAGTTCGTGGTCGACGGCACGCTGATGGCGCTCAACGGCGGCACGCTCAACATCGAATCGCCGCTGCGCTACAACCAGCCGTCGCGCCAGCTCCTGCAGGGCATCGGCGTCGACCTCGACCGGTTCGTGAAGAACAACGAGACCAACCGCAGCCTGTACTCCTCGTTCGGGCTACGCAGCGGCCACTTCTTCGACAAAGAGACGTGGGGCGCCGACCGGCTGGTCGTGCGACCCGAGAGCAGCGCCCGCGGCGGCCGCGGCGGCTACGCTCCCGAGTACGTGGACACGATGCCGCTCTCGCCGAAAGCCAAGGACGACATGCGTCGGCTGCAGGATCCGAATCAGCCCGACTACCTGCCCGGTCTCACCTCGGCCGAGAAGAAGGAGCGCCTGGCGAAGATGAGCCTCGAGGACTACCTGCTGAACGTCGCCGTGGTCGACCAGCAGTGCCTGTGGTTCTTCCTCACGACCGGCCGCGGCAACTTCTGCGTTGGCGCCGACGCGATTCCGGCGCTCTTCGGCTGGGAGATGGGCGTGCCCGGCTTTGCCGGGCTGAAACTCGAGCCTACGCCAGAGGGTGTGCTTGCGGATCTGCCCGGTGGACATCACGGTCGGCAGAAGGCCTCTGGCGGCGGGGGCGCCATTCACTTTCCCGACGGCAACGCCACGCTGGCGCGTCTGCTCGTGCGCTGGCTGATTCCAGAGGCCGTGCCGGGAGGCACTCAGGAGGACGTGGGCGCTGCCCGCGTGGACTACTCGCGCCTTGACCGGTCGGGGCAAACCGGCCGCATCCGGCTGAACAGCACCGTGGTGAACGTCCGCCACGACGGGAGCCCGCAGTCGGCGAAAGACGTCGTCGTCAGCTACAACCAGGGCGGCAAGCTCTTCGACGTGCGCGCGCGTCACGTCGTGATGGCCTGCTGGAACATGTTCATCCCGTCGCTCGTGCCCGAACTGCCGGCCGCCCAGAAAGAGGCGCTGATGTTCGGGGTGAAGGGGCCGCTCGTCTACACGAGTGTCGCGCTTCGCCGCTGGACGGCCTTCCAGAAGCTGGGCGTGGCCAACATCGCGACGCCCACGATGTACCACGACAGCATGGGGCTCGGCGAGGCCGTGGACCTGGGCGACCTCACGCATCCGCGCACGCCGGAAGAGCCGGTGGTGATTCGCATGGATCGGCACCCGTGCGCGCCCGGCAAGCCGCGCAAGGAACAGCACCGGATCGGCCGTGCGGAGCTGCTCGCCACCTCGTTCGAGTCCTTCGAACGCAGCATTCGCGACCAACTGACGCGCGTGCTTGGCGGCGGCGGCTTCGATCCCGCGCGCGACATCGCGGGCATCACGGTGAACCGCTGGCCGCACGGCTACGCCTACACCTACAACAGCCTCACCGATCCGATGCACTGGGTCTACACATCGAGCGCCGACCGGCCGTGCGTAGCCGCACGCCAGCCGTTCGGATCGATCACCATCGCCAATTCAGACGCCGCGGCCAGCCCGCACACGGATGCCGCGTTCCTGGAAGCCAGCCGCGCGGTGGGCGAAGTGCTGGAGCGGCGCGCGTTTCCCTTCGTGAGCACGACCGCGAAGCGCGGGGACTGAGCGACAGGGGCGTCAGCCCGCCCGCGCCACGCGCTCGCCCTCTTCGACGTCCACGCGCGACAACAAGTAGCCGCCCACGACGAAGAACGCGATCATTCCCAGCACGGCCGAGCGCGACGACCCGGTGAGGACGCCGCTCAGCGTGAACACGAGCGGGCCAAGGATGGTGGCAAAGCGCTCGACCACGGCGTAAAAGCCGAAGTACTCGGAGGTCTTCGCGGCGGGAATCACCCGCGAGAACAGCGACCGGCTGAGTGCCTGCGCGCCGCCTTGTACGGTCGCCACGAGGCCCGCCAGCATGAAGAAGTGCGTCGCGTTCTGCATGAAGTAGCCGAGCGTGGCGGCCAGCGAGTACACCATCAGCGCCAGGAACACCGCGCGCTTGGTGCCCATGCGCGTGCCTAGACTGCCGAAGACGAACGAGAACGGCACGCCCAGAATCTGCACCATCGCAAACGCGGCGATCTGCTGCGTCTGTCCCACGCCGACCTCAGCGCCGTAGATCCCGGCAAAGCGAATGATGGTCTGGATGCCGTCCTGATACACGAGCATCGCCAGCAGCATCAAGAACGCCTGCCGGTAGTGGCGAATCTCGTTGAAGGTCTTGGCCAGGCGCGCAAACGACGCGCGGATAGGTGCCTCGCCCCCGCGTTCAGAAGCCGCGAGGACGCGGGTCGGCTCGGGCACGTGGCGCAGCAGTGGGATCATGAAGAGCAGCCACCACACGCCCACGCTGGCAAACGACAGCTTGGTGGCGGCCACCGTGCTCGACAGCCCGAACATCTGCGGCTGCAGAATCCACGCGAGGTTCAGCACCAGCAGCAGCCCGCCGCCCAGGTACCCGAGCGCATAGCCCGCCGACGACACACGGTCGGTCTCCTCCGGCTTCGCCACGCTCGGCAGCATCGAGTCGTAGAACACGAGTGAGCCCGACACGCCCAGGTTGCCGAGGATGAATACCACGGCCGCCCACTGCCAGCCGCCTTCGCTGATGGTGGTGAGCAGGAACGTGCTGACGATCCCAAGGCCCGCACACGCGGCGAGCAGCCGCTTGCGGGAGGCGGTGAAGTCGCCGTATGCGCCCATGACCGGCGCCGCAAGTGCCACGATGGTCATGGCCACGGTCGTGATCACGCCGAACCGTGTCGTGGCTTCAGACGCCGCCATGCCGCTGGCCGCATAACTGGCAAAGAATGCGGGGAACACCGCCGTCACGACGGTGGTGAAATAGGCCGAGTTGCCGCAGTCGTACCACGCCCAGGCGCGCTGTTCCGGGGTGACCAGGCCGACGCGCGCGAGGACACGGGACAGCACTAGGCGCGTTCTCGCTTCAGCGCGGCCGCGAACTCTTCGGCCGTCTCCACCCGTATCCCGTGCCGGAGGGCCGCCAGGAAGTGCCGGCGATTGTCGGTCACAATCACTTGGGCGCCGGCCGCCCGCGCCACCTCGGCGATGTGGGCGTCATAGACGCGGCCGCCGGCAATCCCGTCCTGCGCCATCGATCCCAGGAACGGCAGGCGGTCCGTCGGGGGCAGGTCGTGGACGCCCAGCCGCGCGAAGATCTCGCTGCGCAGTAGCGTCGTCGCGTCGAGCGGCGTGAGCCGGTACTCGGCAGGAAGCCTGGTGGCCACCGAATACAGCTCCAGGCAGCAGTGCCACGCGGTGCCGACCCGAGTCAGCGTGCCTTCGGACACGGCATGAAGGATCTGCTGGGCATGGCGGCTCTGCGGACCGAAGTCCACGAGCCCGGCCAGCAGCACGCTCGTGTCGAGGAACACGCTCACGGCCACCGGTTGCGCTCCTCTTCGACCAGGGCCGCCACGTCGACGGCCGGCCGTTCGTCCGCGCTCACCGTTGGCCGCGCGACCATGCGCTTGCCGACTCGTACCAGTTGAGGCCCGCGGGCGACGCGCTCGAGGCGCACCCCTGTCTCGTCGACGGTGATCTCGAGCGTGGTTCCCGGGGTGAGGCCGGCGCGTTCTCGCACCGAGGCTGGAATGACGACCCGGCCTGCTTTGTCGATGGTAGAGCGCATGCCATCAGACTACCATCGATCTGGCCGGTCGAGGACCAGCCGTGGCCCAGTGGTAGCATCCGGAAGCGATGGCGCCGCGCGATCCCAGGGACACGACGGGCTCCCGAGCCGGGGCCGTTCATGTCGTGTGCACGTACACGCTCGTCCTGATCGCGGCGCTGCTGGCGGTGGTGGCCGCGAGCGCCGGCGCGCAGCGCGACAGCAAGGGCGTGTGGGTCGGCGTGCTCGACGAACATCCCGCCATCGAGTACGCCACCAGCCCCACGCGCGATCCCGTCGCCGTCTTGAATCGCGCCCTCGATGCCGGCGAGGCGTCGTTCTCCTTTGAGCCGCAGTCTGGCTATTTGCGCTCAGTCCTGCGCGCGCTGAAGGTGCCCGTCGAGTCGCAAATGCTGGTGCTGTCGCGTACGGGCGTGCAGCGGCTGTTCACGAGCCCCGCCAACCCGCGTGCGCTCTACTATAACGACTCGGTGGCCGTGGGTTTCATTCGCGGCTCGCCGTTCCTGGAGTTGATGGCGCACGACCCCGAGCAAGGCGCCGTCTTCTACACGCTCGATCAGCGCGCCACGCACCAGCCGGCGTTCTCACGCCAGACCGCGTGCCTGACGTGCCACGTGGCCGCCGCCACGATGGAAGTGCCGGGCTTCATGACGCGGAGCCTGTATGCGGGCGAGGACGGCAATCAGCGGTTGCGCCTGGGCAGCCATCTCGTGGACCACCGCACGCCGTTTGAAGAGCGCTGGGGCGGATTCTTCGTCACCGGCAGCCACGGCACGATGCGTCACCTGGGCAACACCGTGGTGGGCGCCAACGACGAGCGGCGGTCGCTCGTGCCAGGCGGGGCGCTGAACGTCCGCACCCTCGACGGCGCCGTGGATCTGACGGGCTACGTCTCGACCCACAGCGACGTGGCGGCGCTGGCCGTGTTCGACCACCAGACGCGCGCCCTCAACCTGCTCACCCGTCTGGGATGGGAAGCCCGCGTGGCCGCGCACGAGGGCCGGCCCGTCGTTGAAGCGCCGGCCATTGCTGGGCTCGTCGAAGAACTCGTCGATTACCTGCTCTTCGTGGACGAGGCGCCGATTCTCGGCGGAATCAAGGGCACGTCGGGCTTCGCGGAATGGTTTTCGGCCCAGGGCGCGCGCGATGCGCGCGGACGGTCGTTGCACCAGCTCGATCTGACCACGCGGCTGATGCGCTATCCCTGCAGCTACACCATCTACAGTCCCGCGTTCGACGCTCTACCGCTGCCTGTGAAGGCCGCCGTGTATGCGCGGTTACGCGCGGTGCTCTCGGGCGCCGACCGTTCCCCGAAGTACACGCGCCTGTCAGCGCGCGACCGAACGGCCGTGCTCGAAATCCTCCGCGACACGAAGCCCGACGCGGCTCCGTTCCTCCGCTAGCTCTCAAGCATTCGCGGCACGGGGCGATTGGCGCCTATGCATCTGCGCAGAGAATGCCATGGGTTCGCGATCGAGTGTTGACAAGGACCCGGCGATGGGAGCCAAATGTGCCGATTCTTGCAGTCCGGTCGTGGGACTTTCCGAAGGGGTGGACGATGGTTCGTTTCCTGTCCTGTGCACTCGTGCTCGCGTTGGGGTGGAGCGCAAGCCCCGTGCTGGCGCAAACGGGCGATGCCAGCCTTCGCGGCTTCGTGAAAGACGAACAAGGCGGCGCCCTTCCTGGCGCCACGGTGACGGCCACGTCGCCGCAGCTGCTGGCGCCGATCGTGGCGGTGGCTGACGGCACCGGCTACTACCGGCTGAACAACCTGCCCCCAGCCGCCATCGTCGTCACCGTGGACCTGCCCGGGTTCGCGTCGGTGCGCCGCGAAGGCATCGTGATGCGGGCCGGCATCACGTTCAACGTCGACTTCGATCTCAAGCTCAGCACGCTCTCCGAGACCATCACCGTGTCGGGCGAGTCGCCCATGATCGAGACGAGCAAGCCGTCGCAGTCGCTCAATCTCGACGGCGAGCTGTTGCGCGCCGCGCCCGTGACGTCCCGGCGCCTCTTCAGCGATGCTCTCGACCTGGCGCCCGGCATCTCGTCACGCAACGTGAACGACGGCGTGGGCCGCCGCGCCTACTACTTCAAGGGCGCAGTGATCTTCTCGCACGTGTTCACGCTCGAGGGCGCGCCGGCCGGCTCCTTCCTGGATTCGTCGGCCCACTCGATCGGCTTCGGCGGCGACTCGGTGCAGGACTCGGAGCTGAAACTGAGCGGTGTGGACGCCGCCTCGCCCATGGGCACGGGCGTGGTCATGAACATCATCGCGCCGCGTGGCGGCAACGCCTTCAAGGGCTCAGCGACCTACGACTTTCAGGACATCACGTGGAACAGCGACAACACCAAGGGCGGAAAGATTCCTGGCGGCTTGCCCACGGCGCAATCGGTGAACCAAGGCGACGCGTCGCTGGGGGGGCCGCTGAAGAAGGACGCCGTCTGGTTCTTCGCGTCTTTCAGGAACGTGGACTTGACCAACGGCATCAGCAGGTCGCCCTTCAACGTCACGAACCTGGACAACATCGAGCCGTCGTTCGCACCGTTTGACAACTACATGAAGAGCCGGCAGCCGTTTGTGAAGGTCACGGCACAGGCGGGCCCGTCGCACTCGATGTCGGCGTTCTTCCAGCGCGACCGCGCGAAATACACGAGCAATCGAGAACTCGACAACAAGCAGTTCCTGTTCAACTCCACCGGTGGCAACCTCTACAACACGTCGGTCACCTCGGTCTGGACCAACGCGCTCACGACGGCCCTGTCGGCCTCGTACAACGACAAGGGTGGCAACGACGAGAACACCTACGCCGACGCGAATCTGTCGGGGCCGCAGATCAGCGTGCATGCCGACTCGTTCCTGAACGCCGGTGTCCAGGCCGGCACCGGCGAGCTGGTGCGCAAGAACTCGCCCGAGTCGATCGCGCAGTCCAAATCGTCGATGGTGGTTCTGCGCGGCGACCTCACATACTTCAAGTCGGGATGGGTCGGCAGCCACGAGGTCAAGACCGGGTTCTGGGCGGCGCCGTCGCTCAAGCGGGACACGACCACCAACTACGTAAACGACGGGTTCACGTTGCAGGAAGAGCGCTTCATCGACCCGGCCAATCCGTCGCGCGGCACGACGCCCTTCCATCTACGCACCCGCACGCCGCTGGTCACTCCGGCGATTCGCGAACGCGATCGCGACATCGCGTTGTATGTGCAGGACGCGTGGAAGCCGAACGGCCGGCTCACCGTGAACGGTGGCCTGCGGGTGGACTTCATCAAGCGTCATGACGACCTGCTCGGCATCGACCGGCAGAAGAGCACCGCGGTGCAGCCGCGCCTGGGCATCTCGTACCTCGTCACCGACGACGCAAAGAACGTGCTGCGGGCCAGCTACGGCCGGCTCTACGAGCAAGTCAACGGCCGCGACTACATCGTCACGTTCGGCCAGACGGGCGGCGTGACCACGACCGATACCTACATCGACAAGGCGGGCGTCCGCACCAACGTGATTACGGCGCCGACCCGTACCGTCGACCCGAGGCTGCTCTTTGCCGACGACTTGCACCAGCCCTGGCTCGACGAGTTCTCGGTCGGGTTCAATCGGCAGTTCCCGTGGCAGATCTCGGCGGGTGTGGCGGCCACGCACCGGAAGTATCACGACAACTTCGGCGAGGTCGACATCAACGGCATCTATCCCTCGGGTCCCGGCCAGCCCTTTGGCGGGTTCGGGCTCGTGGACCCGAATCTCGGCGTCGTCACCCAGGAGCGCAACGCCACCTGGACGCAGGTGGTCGTGACGGCCCTTGAAGCGACGTTTGCCAAGAACATGTCGAACAACTTCCAGATCGTGGGAAGCGTGACGCGGCAGTGGCAGCACCTCGACGGCACCTGGAACCCTACCGACCCGGCGCGCTTCGTGCAGCCTGACGCGTTCGCCAACGCCGGCGACTTGTCGCAACAGCTCTTCGGCAACGGCGACGACAACACCCTGAACGGCGGCGGCCAGGAGTCGGGCGCCGCCTACCGCCCCTATTCGGTGCGCATTGCCGGCCAGTACCAGGCGCCCTGGGGCTTCAGCATCGCCGGCAGCTACATCATCCAGGCCGGCGGGTTCGTGGGTCCGCTGCTCGATCGACTCGCCGCTGCCGACCCTGCCTATGGGCCCACGACCATTCGTCTGGCCAACGGCACCACGCAACCCAACCCGCTCGCGACGCGCATTCGATTCGCCGGCCCAACCCGCACCGACGGACAGGTGCGCAACGACGATGCCCGGTACCTGCAGATGAAGATCGGCCGGAAGTTCAAGGCCGGCCGGCATTCCCTCGAGCCGGCGTTGAACATCTTCAACGCGCTCAACACGGGCGCCAACACACAGTGGAACACGGGCGCCAATCAGAAGTACGGCACCGGCTACCTGCAGCCCTTCAACCGGCACCCGCCGCGCGCGTACCAGGTGTCGATGGCCTATAAGTTCTAGCGGCCGTCGCCTCGCGCGACGGTTGTGCGGAGCCACCGTTCCCGAGCAACGGCGGCTCCGTGTCGTGTCACTTGCTGCAGTCGAGGACCGTCATGTACCGACGCCTGTCTCGTGTTTCGTGGATGGCCGTACTCGCGGCCGTGCTTGCGCTTACGTCGCCAGCCGGTCTGGCCCAGTCCCCGGCGCGCATCGCTCCTGCCGTCTACGGCAACCTGCACTGGCGGTTCATCGGCCCCGAAGGCAATCGCTTCTCGGCGGCCGTCGGACTTCCCGGGGATCCGACGACCTACTACGTGGGCGCGGCCTCCGGCGGCATCTACAAGACGGTGGACGGCGGTGTGAACTGGGCATCGATCTTCGACGACCAGGCGGTGCAGTCGATTGGCTCGCTGGCCATCGACCCGTCCGACGCGAACACGGTGTGGGCCGGCACCGGCGAGCCACACATCCGCAGCCACATCTCGGTCGGCCAGGGCATCTACCGGTCGCAAGATGCGGGCAAGACATGGAGCCTCATGGGCCTCGAGCGGACGGGGCGCATTGCACGCGTGCTGGTGCACCCGAAGGACTCGAACCTGGTGCTCGCCTGCGCCCTGGGTCATGCCTACGGGCCGCAGCCCGAGCGCGGCGTGTTCCGCACCACCGACGGCGGCGCCACCTGGACGCGCACGCTCTTTGCCGACGAGAACACCGGCTGTTCGGAACTGGTGATGGACCCGTCGAATCCCCGCATTCTGTTTGCCGGCATGTGGAGCCTCGAGATTCGCACCTGGGGTCGCACAAGCGGCGGGCCCGGCGGCGGGCTCTACACGTCGCGTGACGGCGGCGCGACGTGGAAGAAGCTGACGGGGCATGGCCTGCCCTCGAAGCCCGTGGGCAAGGTCGCCGTGGCGATCGCGCGTTCGAACCCCAGCCGGGTCTACGCGATGATCGAGACCGGCGACGGCATTCCACTCGACGGGCAGCCCACCGAGAGCGGCCAGGTGTGGCGCTCGGACGACGGTGGCGAGAACTGGCGGATCACGACCTACGACAGGAACGCCATGGGCCGCGCCCACTACTACTCGCACTTTGCCGTGGCGCCCGACGACGAAGACGAGCTGTACTTTCTCACCGCGTCGTACGCCAAGTCGATCGACGGCGCGCAGACCCTCACCACGCTCCAGCGGGCACAAGCGCCCGGCGGCGACCATCACGACATCTGGATTGACCCAACCAACGCCAATCGTCAGATCGTCGCGCACGATCAGGGGTTGTCGATCACCATCAACCGCGGCAAGACCTGGTTCCGGCAGCGTCTGAACAACGCGCAGATCTACCACGTCACCGTGGACAACGAGATTCCCTACAACGTGCTTGGCAACAAGCAGGATGAGCCGTCGTATCGGGGCCCGAGCAACAGCCGGATCGGCGGCGGCTTCGGCGGTGACCCGGGTATCCCGCGCGGGATGTGGCACTCCGTCGGCGGCGGCGAAAGCGGTTGGGCCACGCCCGATCCGACCAACTCGAAGCTCGTGTGGTCTACCGCGTCGGGGTCCGGCATGGTCGGCGGTATCGTCGTGCGCTTCGACGAGAACCGGCGTCAGCTCCGCAACGTGGAAGTGTGGCCGCACCAGCAGAACGGCCCGGCGGCCGACCTGAAGTACCGCTTCGTGTGGGACGCGCCGCTGCAGATCTCGCCGCACGATCACAACACCATTTACGTGGGCAGCCAGCACCTGCATCGCACCACCAACGGCGGACAGAGCTGGGAGGAGATCAGCCCTGACCTGACGCTGAACGACAAGGCGAAACAAGGGAGCTCGGGGGGACTGACGCCCGACAACATCGGCGTGGAGTACTCGGGCGTCGTCTACGGCATCGCCGAGTCGCCGGTCGAGAAGGGGCTCATCTGGGTGGGCACCAACGACGGCCT
>JANMDX010000362.1:0-1945 GCA_031376505.1 Acidobacteriota bacterium | reverse complement strand
CAGCCGGCCGAGCAGCGTGTCGGTCCACGCCACCTCGCCGTCGTAGGGACGGTCGGCAAATTGCGCGGCAAAGGGGGCAGGCGGCTCGTACGGATCATGTGGATCGTAGAGGTGCACCCACAGTGCGGTGCGCGAGGCCCGCGCCCGGCCGTCGCGCGCCTCCAGCCAGCGTTCAACCTGGGTAAGCGTCGCGTCGCCGCGGCGCTGCGCTTGACTGATCGTGGGCGTGCCGTCGGCCCCGCCGGTGTCGACGGCGTCGTCGTAGTGATCGAAGCCGCGACTCAGGCCTGACGACGACGCCAGCACGAAGCTCGAGACGAACGCGGCGGTTGCAAAGCCATTGGCCTTCAGCGTCTCGGCCAGGGTGGGCACGTCGTGGGCCAGCGGCAGCGAGATGTTGTCGCGCACGCCGTGCTCGGCGGGGTACCGGCCCGTGAAGAGCGAGGTATGCGACGGCCGCGTAATGGGCACGTGCGTCGTCGCGTCGAGCGCGCGTGCACCCTCGCGGGCAAGCTGGTCGAAGTTCGGCGTGGGTACCGTGGTGTTGCCGTAGGCGCCCAGGCGATCGGCACGCAGCGTGTCGATGGTCACGATCACGAGATGCCGCGGCGTCGTCGCGGCCGCCGCCGGTGGGCTGGCGTCGCGGCCGCAGGCTGCCGCGGCCATGCCGGTGAGCGCGACGAGCGCGACGACGGCGAGCCGCGCGCCCGGCCGCCGCGTCATCGCGGCTGCTCCAGACGCTGGGCGAGCGCCACCTGACGGGCCGCCTCTTTCTCGCGGCCGAGGCGCGAGAACACGTCGGCGAGCACGTAGTGGCCAAGGGGCGCGATGGACGGTTGTGGCTTGCGGGCCAGGCCGTCCTGGGCGGCCTTCTGGGCGCCGGGCAGATCGCCCCCATCGAGCAGCGACTTGGCCAGGTAGAGATAGCCCTCCGCGAACTCGGGCCGGGCCTCGACCGCGGCGCGGAAGCGGGCCGTGGCATCGGCGACGCGCCCGTCCTTCGTCAGGAGCTTCGCCAGGTTGAACTGCGCCCCGTAGTTCTTTGGGTTCTTGGCGACTTCCGCCTCGTAGGCCGCCCGTGCGTCAGCGCCGCGGCCGCGCTGCTCGAGTACCAGGGCCAGGTTGTATTGCCCACGCGGCACATCGGCACGCAGCTGTATCGCTTCTGTCAGCGCGCGCTCAGCGTCGTCGAACTGCTTCAGCTCGAGGTGTGCCTCGGCCAGCTTCACGAGGAAGGGCGCGCGGTCGACGTCGAGCGCCAGACCGCGGGTCAGCACCTCGAGCGCCTTGGCCGGGTCGCCGCGCTGCATGTAGATGTCGCCCAACTGGAAGTGCGCACGTCCGCTGCGCGGGTCGAGCTGCTGCGACCGTTCGAAGCCGACGATGGCCTCGTCGATCTTCCCGAGCGCACGATAGGCAAGCGCCAGGTTGTAGGTTGAGAGCAGATGCTCGGGGTCGAGCGTGAGCGCGCGGCGGTATTCGGCGGCCGCGTCCGCATGTTTCCCAGCCTTCTCGTAGATGTTTCCCAGGCGCGAGTACGCCTCGATGATGTCGGGATCGACGGCGATCGCTTGCTGCACCTTGGCCGCCGCCTCGTCATATCGTCCAGCCTCGGAGTCGCCACCCGCCTGCAGCAGCAGGTTGTAGAGCTCGATCGAGTCCTTCGGGTCGCGCCGGGGACGTTCTTCGAGATTCCTGGCGCTGCTGCCGCCCACGTAGCCAAGCGCCCGCAGGCGCTGTTCGGCGGCCGCGTCCACGGGCTGTGGCCCCTTGGCGGCGCCAGCGGTCGAGGTCTTTGCGACGAGCGCCCGCAGTGCCCGCTCCAGCGTGTCGGCCCGGGCGGCGTCAGAGGCCGCAAGGTTGGTGAGTTCCTTCGGGTCGGCCGTCAGGTCGTACAGCTCGCGGCGGGGCGCCAGGATGAACTTGTAGCGGCCGTCGCGCACGG
>JANMDX010000351.1:0-4529 GCA_031376505.1 Acidobacteriota bacterium | reverse complement strand
GCCGCTGACACCTGGGTCCGAAGCTCCACGCTGGCGTCTGGCGGCCGCATGGAGATCCTCAACTTCAACGGCGAGATCGTGGCCGAGGCATCAGACGGTACGACCGTCGAACTTCGAGCCGAGCGCTCGGCGTCGGCTCGGTCCGACGACGCGGCGAAGGAATTGCTCAGCAAGATCGAGATGCGCGAGGAGGTCGGCACGGACCGTGTACGCGTCGAGACCGTTGCGCCTCGCGTGCGCATTGGCGGCCACAAGGTTACGTTTGCGATCAGGGTCCCCAAGGGCGTTCACGTCGACCTGCGCACGGTCAACGGGGGCGTGCGGCTCGAAAATGTCGGGGGAGAGGTGCGGGCGTCAACGACCAACGGCGGCGTCCGGGGCCGCGTGTCGGCGGCCTCGCTGGTCGAGGCACGCACCACCAACGGCGGCGTCGAGCTCGAACTGACCGGCGCACTGGCGGCTGACGGCAGGGTATCGCTGACCAGCGTCAACGGGGGCGTCGCGTTAAAGGTGCCTCAGGCTACGCAGGCGCAGGTGCGCGCCCGCTGCATCAACGGACGAGTCAGCGTGGACGACGGTCTGTCGATCGCCGTCGAAGGCGAACAGACCCGGCGTCGCCTCGACGGCACGCTGAACGGCGGCGGTGGCAGAATTGAGCTGCAGACCACCAACGGGGGCGTGTCGCTCGGCCGGTCCTAACCCTCGTGCCAGCCCGCCCGTTGTTCCGGGCGGGGCGACTGTCGTACTCTGTGCGGACCGAGCATGAGTCCGCCGTGAACGAGGACAAATCCACCCGCTATCATCGGCGGCGCCGTCGCTCGGACCTGACGGGCATCGCCCTGGTTGGCGCCGTTCTTCTGGCGATCTCGCTGTCTGGCATCGCCGTGGTGTGTCGCACGGCGACGGAGAGGGCCGTCGCGTGGCTGCCGGCCGCCCTTGCGCCAGGCGCGAGCGTGGCGCTCTTTCTAGCCGGCCTCGCCGCGACCGTGCTGACGCTCGAGTGCCCGTTTGCCTGGTATCAGGGCTATTGGCTCGAGCGGCGCTACGGTTTGTCCACCGAACGCCTGCCACACTGGTTGACCGACCACGTGAAGGCGATCACCGCGAGTGGCGCCGTGATGGTGGCGGGCGCATGGGCGGCCTACGTCTGCATCCGGCGTTGGCCCGATGGCTGGTGGCTGGTGGCCGCGTCCGCGTGCACGCTTGCGATGGTGGCGCTGGCGCGTCTCGCGCCGATGCTGCTGTTCCCGTTCTTCGACCGCGTGCATGCGCTGCGGCGGCCCAGTCTCTCAGAGCGGCTCGTGCGTATGGCGGAGAGGGCCGGCGCGCCGGTGCTAGACGTGTCTGAATGGGCCATCGGAGGCCACACGCGCAAGGCGAACGCAGCCCTGGCCGGTATCGGGCGCTCGCGGCGCATCCTGATCTCGGACACCATGCTCGACGCCTACACGGACGACGAAATAGAGGTGGTGGTCGCGCACGAACTGGGGCACCACGTCCACCACGACCTGTGGTTCACCATGCTGCTGCGCGCGATCACGCTCTACGGCGGTTTCTTCGTGGTGGCCCGGACCCTCGTGGTAGTGGCGCCCTGGCTCGAACTGCGCGGGCCAGCCGACGTGGCCGGTGCGCCCGTGTTGCTGCTGGTGGCATGCGTCTGGTTTGGCGCAGTGTCGCCCATCGGCAACGCCCTGTCACGGGCGCAGGAGCGTCGGGCCGATCGGTATGCCTTGAGGCTCACCGGCAATCCGGCCGCGTTTGTCGCGGCCATGAGACGCCTGGCGCAGCAGAATCTCGCAGAAGATCGACCGTCGGTGCTGGCGCGAACGTTGTTCGCCTCGCACCCGCCTATGCGGGAGCGCATTGCGGCGGCCGAGGCCTGGCGCGCCGTTGTCCAGCCGTTACCGGCGCATGGCATGATTGGCGGCGAGGAGTGAGCGAATGCATCACAGAAGCCTGACGTTGGTAGTGGCGGCGCTGGTTGCCGCTGCGGTGACTGGGGCGCCGGCGGCCGACACCCGCAAGTTGAGCGTGGCGCACCGCGGTGCCTCTGCCTACGCGCCCGAGCACACGTTTGCGGCCTACGAACTGGCGATCGCCCAGGGCGCCGACTTCGTCGAGCAGGATCTGGCGGTCACGAAGGACGGCGTGCTCATCTGTCTGCACGATCCGTCGCTCGAGCGCACGACCGACGTCGCCGCGCGATTTCCGGACCGCTTCACCGAAATCACGTTCGAGGGCCGCCGCCAGAAGGTCTGGCTGGCCAACGACTTCACCCTCGCCGAAATCAAGACGCTCGACGCCGGGACGTGGTTCGACGCCAAGTTCGCGGGCGCGCGCGTGCCGACGTTCGACGAAGCGGCGGCCTTGATTCGCGGGAAGGCGGGCCTCTATCCGGAATTGAAGACCCCCGAGATTTACGAGGGCCGCGACGTCGACTTCATCGCGCTCGTCGAGCGGTCACTCGACCGCCTGCGGCTGCGCGGACCTGGCGCCGATCCGAAGACGCCGGTAATCCTGCAGACGTTTGGCGAGTCGACCGCGAAGGCGTTGGCGGCCCGGCGCATCGGACTGCCGATTGTCTTGCTCATCGGCGGCGGGGGCGGCGCGTGGGATTCGCGGGCCGTCGTCGATCGGTGGAAGGGCGTGGTAACCGGCTTCGGCCCAGCGAAGGGGATCCTGGCGAAGCACCCGGAGTTCGTGCGCCTGGCCCACGAGGCGGGGATGACGGTCACGCCCTACACATTCAACGTCAAGGGCGCGACGGGTTTTGCGTCGGTCAAAGCGGAGATGGAACACTTCCTCTACACGCTGGGCGTGGACGCGCTCTTCACCGACAACCCGGATCTGTTCCCGCGCCGTCCGTAGGACCTGCCGGCGTGGGCAGGTGCGCGCCTCCCGGCACCTCGGCGCGCTCCAGGTGGTCACCGGCCGGCTACGACCAGTGTGCCTTTCATCGTGCGGCACTGGGCATCGCCCGACAGGCTGCAGTAGTACTCGAACCGCCCGGCTTGGTCGGCTCTGAACTCGAACGAAATCGTCTCGCCGGCGCCGGCGCGTTTCACCACCCGGTAGGCGTCGATCGCGAAGCTGTGCGGGCCGCCCTCGCTGCGCAGCGTGATCATGACGAGATCGTTCTTCGAGACGTCGAGCCGGTCGGGCTCGAAGCGTCCGTCCTTGGCCACAATCGTGAACGCGCGTCTGGTTGGCGCGACTTCCTGCGAGGCGACCGGACTGGCCAGCAGGGGCAGGACAGCCAACACCGCGACGAGCATCCGAGTGCGACCCATGGGGTGATTGTACGACTGACGGGCGCGGAGCGAGGAACCGGAACCGGCCACCGGGCCGTCCCAAAAGCAACGGGCCCGGCGATGTTTGCCAGGCCCGTTGTTTACTAGCCGCTAGAACCTAGCCCCTAGCAAGTACTCACTTAGTCGCGCCGGGGTCCTCGATCGCGGCGTGGGCCGCGTGGACGGTCACCACCGCCGGCATCGCCTCCGCCGCTCGGTGCGTCGTTCTCACTACCCGGCTCGGCCGCGGGCGGGCCGCCTTCCGACGGCAGCAGCGCCTTGCGGCTGAGCCGAATCTTGCCGGTGGGGTCGATGTTGATGACCTTCACTAGAATCTGCTGGCCTTCCTTGAGCTCGTCGCGCACGTCCTTTACGCGGTGGTTCGCGATCTCGGACACGTGCAGCAACCCGTCGGTGCCGGCCATGATCTCGACAAACGCCCCGAAGTCGGTGATGCGCTGCACCTTCCCGAGATAGGTCTTGTTGAGCTCCGGCGTGGCGGTCAGCTCCTGGATCATGCCAATCGCCTTGGCCGCGGCGGCCTCGTCGGACGACGCCACATTGACCTGGCCGTTGTCTTCCACGTCGATCTTGACGCCCGTTTTCTCGATGATGCTGCGGATCATCTTGCCGCCCGGCCCGATGACGTCGCGAATCTTGTCGACGGGGATGCGGATGGTGACGATGCGCGGCGCGTAGGCCGACATGTTGGCGCGCGTGGCCGGCAGCGATTGCTGCATGATGCCCAGGATATGGAGGCGGCCGGCGCGCGCCTGCGTCAGCGCCGCGCGCATGACCTCGGATGAGATGCCGGTGACCTTGATGTCCATCTGCAGGGCCGTGATGCCCTCGGCCGTACCCGCGACCTTGAAGTCCATGTCGCCGTAGTGGTCTTCGGCGCCCGCGATGTCGCTCAGCACCGCGTACTTGCCCGTGGCCTCGTCCATGATGAGGCCCATGGCCACGCCGGCCACCGCAGCCTTGATCGGCACGCCGGCGTCCATCATCGCAAGGGAGCCGCCACAGACCGAGGCCATCGACGAACTGCCGTTTGACTCGAGAATGTCTGAGACGATGCGGACCGTGTACGCGAAGTCAGCTTCAAGCGGCATCATCGGCGTGAGCGCGCGCTCGGCCAGGGCGCCGTGGCCAATCTCGCGACGACCAGGGCCGCGCATCGGCTTCACTTCGCCGACCGAGTAGGGCGGGAAGTTGTAGTGCAGCATGAAGCGCTTCCAC
>JANMDX010000116.1:0-49253 GCA_031376505.1 Acidobacteriota bacterium | reverse complement strand
TCGTAGCCCTGCATCCGGACACCCGGTGCCTGCGACAGCACGGCCCACATGTCGGTGGCGCTCGGGATGCCGGCGAGTTTCTCAGCGTCGAAAGTCGTGCCCACCGACGTGGTCGTCACGTCGACGACCGGCGATTCGCCCGTGACGGTCACCGATTCCTGCAGCGTCGCCACCTGCAATTGCCCATCAACAGTCAGCGTCTGGCCCAGGCGCAACACGATGCCTTCGCGCTTGAGGGTCTGGAAGCCGGTGAGCTCGTAGGTCAGATCGTAGGTGCCGCCTGGCAGCGCGACGAACCGGAACCGGCCGTCTGCCTCGGTCACCGTCGTCTGGCCACCGATGAGCGCCGTCGATTTCGCCGAGACGGTGACGCCCGGCAACACAGCGCCTTGCGCGTCGGTGATCGTGCCGTTGAGGCGCGCCTGCTCGATCTGCGCCGCTGTGGGGTGAGCCCAGAGCAGCAGGACGGCCAAGGCCACCCAGGCTCCGCGTCGTAGTCTGTTCATCTTGCCGCCTCCAAAGAGAAGTACGTGCAAAGTCTCGAGAATCCGTCGAATCCGCCGCGCGGGAATGGGCGG
The DNA here is from genome assembly GCA_031376505.1 of Acidobacteriota bacterium. Classification (GTDB taxonomy): domain Bacteria; phylum Acidobacteriota; class Vicinamibacteria; order Vicinamibacterales; family UBA2999; genus CADEFD01. The sequence continues at coordinate 48,675 of JANMDX010000116.1, read as the reverse complement.
ACTATAGCACCGCCGTAAAGTCTACGTCCATGCCAGCTCAGCCTCGCGCAGCCCGCTGGTGCGATGGTCTCACGCATGGGAATCCCAAGCCGCGCAGCGGTCCACACTACGGCAGCGGACGACGAAAGACGCCAACCCGAACGCCCTTGCCGCGAACATGCCCCGCCATCGCCGCCATGACGGCGCCACGCGTGGCCGCCGGCGACTGCCCCACCGCCGGCACATCCAACCAAGTGTCGAGCGCGAAGAGCTCGAACACGTAGTGATGCACGGGGCCCGAGGCCGGTGCGGCCGGTCCACGGTACGCGGGCCCGGTCCCGCTCGTCTGCCGCAGGCCGTCGGTAGGCGGCGGTGCCGGCCCACCGCCAACGCGTGGCGGGGCAGGCGGCGCGTTCCCGTGCGGCACGCCCTCCGGCAGCGACGTGCTCGAACCCGGGATGTTCCACACGAGCCAGTGCAGCACGTCATCGCCGCTTGCCGACCCGGCATCCAGATCGCGCACCACCAGCGCAAAGCTCACGACGCCTTCGGGTGCGCCCCGCCACGAGAGCGGGGGCGAGACGTCGCGCCCCACCTGCGAATGCGCGAGCGGAATGACGCCGCCATCGGGCCACGCCGGCGAGTCGAGCGTCATCACCACCGCCGCACGCGGACGCGGTGGTGGGGCCGGAGCCGCCACGGGCTGGAGTTGCGCCCCAACCGAGGCCGCCAGGAAGACCGTTCCGACGACCAAGGACGCGATGTGGAACCGACGCATCATCGCCTCCTACTTGAACGACCGGGGTTGCGTCTTGCGCCACGTGTCGTAGCGCCGGCGCAGCGTCTTGACCGGATTCAGGTTCTCGCCGGCATCCGCCCGCACCTGCCCCGGTCCCTGGTCGGGACCAGGCTGCGACACCGTGAGATACATCGCGTACGTGCCGTCGTTGTGCGAGGTGCCGCTGTGGTCCGTGCCCTCGGCCATCAGGATGTACGCGACGTGCGCCGTGCGGCCATCGCACGGCACGGGCGGGGTCGAGCCGTCGGTCGGCCACGGTGGGCATGTGCAGCGGCTGTCGCCGCCCGATCCATCGGCAGCCTCCATCGCCGCCATCACGCGGTCCGTGAGCGCGCCGGTGGTCTTCACGAACGCCTGGACGGCGTTGGGCACCACGTTGCCCGGACGCAGGATGTTGCCCTGGATTGAGTAGTAGATCGCCGTGCCCGGCACCTGCCCTTGGACGTCCTGTGCCACGTAGCCATTGGCAAGACCCGAGTGCCCCGAGCGCCGGCCCTCCAGATCGAGGATGCCGAACTGCCGGCTCTGGAAGGCCGGATCGACGCTGAGCAGCTCGAGGATCCGAGTCGGGTCGGTGCCCTTCTGCAGTTCCCGGAAGACGAGCATCTGGTTCTCGTGCGTGCCGTCCACCGCCGCCTGGCACGCGGCCACACCCTTGCCGGGCACGACGACCGCTTGCACGCCCATCAGGAACTGGTCGTCACGATCGACGCACGTGGCCGACGCAATCACGACGCGCCCCGTGCTGGTGTCGACCGCGATCACCGACCAGGTAGCCCAGGCGGGTGACGGCGCCGCAGCGAGCAGGCACAGCACGAAGAGCACGGCTCTCATGGCCCCGCATCATATCCGGTAGACTGCGGCCACGCGCCGAGGTTCCCAGGACGGGCCAGCGGTCCACGTTTCGTCCAGGACGAGCCCCGTGCGCGTATACCCTCCAGGAGAACCACATATGCGACCGACACTGGTGTCACTGCTCATGCTGCTCGGCGTCCTTGGCGCGCTCGCCCCTGACGCCAGGGCGCAGTCGCTTGGCACGTTTTCCTGGCAGCTGCAGCCATTCTGCAACGTCGTGACGGCGAACATCACCCAGCAAGGCCAGGTGTACACCGTGGATGGGTACGACGACCAGTGCGGGGCCGCCCAACGCGCACCGCTCGTCGGCCTGGCCACGCTGAACCCCGACGGCAGCATCGGCCTCGGCCTGCACGTCGTGACGGTGCCAGGAGGCCGGGGCGTGCAGATTGACGCCCGCATCAGCGTGGCGTCAGGCAGCGGTCCGTGGAGCGACAGCTCCGGCAACACCGGCACGTTCGCGCTTGGCGCTCGCACCGGCGGCAATGCCCGCCCGGCGCCGACGATTCCGGGAGGGTTCATCGCGCCTGGCAGCATCACGGGCGCGCAGCTGGCGGCCGGCACCATCACAGCGACCCAGCTCGCCCCGGGGAGCGTCACTGCCGCGCAGCTGGCGCCGGGAGTTGCCCAGGTTCCCGTGACCGGCGTCTGTAGCAACGGACAGGCCCTGCGGGGCGTCAACCCGAACGGCACGGTGGTGTGCACGAACGTGTTCACCACGGTGGACGACCCCGCAAACCTCGTCGGCGAAGACACCTCGGTCGCCCTTGGCGTCGACGGTCTGCCGGTCATCGCCCACTACGACAGCACGGCCCAAGCGCTGCGCGTCACGCACTGCGGCAACGCCGCCTGCACGGCGAGCAACCTGACGACCACCGTGGACGATGCGGCAGGCGCCGAGCGGGTCGGCCAGCTCCCATCCATCGCCATTGGCACCGATGGCCTGCCAATCATCAGCCACCTCAACGCGACGCCAGGACAGTTCCTCAGGATGACGCACTGCGGCAACGTGACATGCTCGTCAGGCAATGTCACCACGGTGGTCGACGGCAACGGGTCCAACTTCGTCGGCTCGTACTCGTCGCTTGCGATCGGCGCTGACGGGCTTCCGGTCATCAGTCACCTGCGCAACGACGGCAGTGGCGGCATGCTGCGCGTGACGCACTGCGGCACCGTCGACTGCACGGCCGGCAACAGCTCCTTCACGGCCGACGACCCGCCCTTTCCGACCGGTCTTGGCACATCGATCGCGATCGGCACCGACGCGCTGCCCATCATCGCCGCCTGGGCCGACGGCCCGGTCGCGCTGCGCATGACGCACTGCGGCAACCCTGCCTGCACGGCCGGCAACGTGTCGACGACGGTCGTGGACCCCGGACGATTTGTCGGCCGTGACCCGTCGGTCGCGATTGGCGCCGACGGTTTGCCCGTGATCAGTCACCGTGACACGACCGGCGGCTTCAACATCGCGACGCTGCGGGTCACGCACTGCGGCAACGTGGCGTGCACGGCCGGCAACATCTCTTCGACCGCGGATGACCCCGCGCAGGCGGTCGGCTCGCTGAGCTCACTCGCCATCGGAACCGATGGCCTTCCGGTCATCAGCCATCAGGACGACTCGGGCGGGCTGCGCGTGACGCACTGTGGCAACGCAACCTGCGCCGCGGGCAACGTGTCTGCCACCGTGGACGCGCCCGTCAACGTCGTCGGCGCGTACTCGTCGCTCGTGATCGCTGACGGTTTTCCGCTGATCAGTTACCAGGACAGCACGGCCCAGGCCCTTCGGGTCGCCAAGTGCGGCACGCGTACGTGCCAGTAACGCCGCATCGATGCCCGGGTCGGCGGTGACGCCTGGCCGTGGTGCTCGAGTCTCACCGAACCGCGCCGGGCGTTCGCGCAACGCCTGAACGCCCCGGGACGCGTCATACTGGCGACGCTCCCGCGCTGCTGCCTATGTCCGACACCGAGTTCACGATCACGTGCCCGTACTGCGGCGAACAGGTGGAGATCTATCTCGAGCCCGACACCCGCGGCGTCCTTGTCCAGGACTGCGAAGTCTGCTGCAACCCCTGGCAGTTGCGCGTGGCGACCGACGGCGATGATCGCTACGTGGACGTCAGCCGCGCCGACGGCTCGGAGTGACGCGACCGTGCGGGCCCGCGACGTGACCGGCGGCAACCCGTATCGCTACTGCGCCTTCGACACGGGCGGCGTGACCGTCGACGCAGGGCGCGTGCCCTTCAGCACCCACCGCTGAATGCGCCGGCCGTTCCCGGCTTCGCCGGTGTACATCCGGTTCTTCGAGTCAATCGCGATCATGTGCGCACGGATGAACTCGCCCGCCTGGCGGCCCGGCTTGCCGAAGCGGTCGAGGATCGTCAGATCTTTGCGACGCAGCAACCAGACGCGCATGTTCGTGCCATCCATCAGGTAGAGGATGCTCTGCTCCGCGTCGCGCGAGAACTGGAGACTGAAGCCGCTGCCCGAGCCGCCGGTTTCCGGCCGAACGAACTTCTCCATCAGGAACTCGCCGTTCTGACGAAAGACCTGGATGCGGTTGCCGCGTCGGTCGGAGACGTAGATCAGTCCGTCTTTCGAGCCGACGAGGCCGTGCAGCGTGGAGTACTGCTGCGGCGGGTTGTCCACCCGCACCGGATAGGAATACTTCTCCGAGTCGTCCGGCACCTTGCCGTAGGCGCCCCAGTGGCGCTTGTACTTGCCGGTCTCCGCGTCGTATACGACCACGCGTTTGTTGATGTAGCCGTCGGCGATGAAGAGCTCGTTGGTCTTGGGCTCGACATAGAAGTTGGCCGGTCCGCCGAGGTGGTCGGGGTCGTTGCTCCCCTTGTTCACACCCGGCTCGCCAATCGTCATCACGTGCTTCCCGGCCTTGGTGAACTTCATCACGTGCATGCCGTTGCTCGTGCCCATCCAGACAAAGCCGTTGTGATCGAGATAGATGCCGTGCTCCTGATTGAACCAGGTGTAGCCCGCGCCCGGCCCACCCCAGGCCTGAAGTACTTTGCCCTCCGGGTCGAGTTCGAGCACGGGCGGCGCCGGGAAGCAGCAATCGGCAATGGGCGGTTTCACCGCGGCGCCGATCTCCTGGTCGGTCAGGCTCGACGGCATGTGGATCACCCACAGGTGATCGTGATCGTCGGCGAACAGGCCGCGAATATCCCCGAGAATCCAGTCGTGTGGGAGCGTCGGCGGCCAGGTGGGGTCGACGACGTAGATCGGCAGCTGGTCTGCGGTCGGCGACCCGGGGGCCACCTTCGCGGTGGCACTCTGGGCACCGGCGAGGACGGGCACGAGCAGCCACGCGGCAAGGGCAACGAACGTTTCTGAAGGTCTCATGGTCGTGGGCAGGGATTATCCTCGGGGGGGCCATGACACGCAATCGTGGATTCGCCTATCGCGAGCACATCGGCCCACACGCCGAGGGGCGGCGCGTGCGCGACCACCTCGCTTCGACCTACACCCACTCGGACGTTGCCACCTGGAACGCGCGGCTGGCCGCCGGCCAGGTGGAGCTCGACGACCGCGAGGCTGGCGGCGACGAGACGCTGCACCTCGGCCAGCGCCTCGTCTGGCACCGTCCGCCTTGGGACGAGCCGGAGGTGCCACTCGCCTTCGATCTCGTGCACGAGGACGATCAGATCGTGGCGGTGTCCAAGCCCGCGGGCCTGCCCACCATGCCGGCTGGCGGATTCCTCGAACACACGCTACTCGCCATCGTCGGCGCGCGATTCGGAGACGTCCACCCGCTGCACCGGCTCGGCCGCTTCACGTCCGGGCTCGTGCTCTTCGCGCGCACGCACGCCGCCGCGGCGTCCCTGAGCCACGCGTGGCGCACCCACACGGTGATCAAGGAGTACCGAGCACTCGTCGACGGGGACCCCTCCTGGGACACCCTCGAGATCACGAAGGCGATCGGCAGCGTGCCACATCCCACACTGGGTACGGTGCATGCGGCGCGCGACGATGGCCGCGACGCCCACAGTGTGGCCACCGTCGTGGAACGTCGGGGACCGCACACGCTGCTCGACGTGCGGATCACGACCGGACGCCCGCATCAGATTCGCATTCATATGGCGGCGGCCGGACATCCCCTCGCCGGCGATCCGCTCTACGCACCGGGTGGACGTCCGCGCGCGATCGACCCGGGCCTTCCAGGAGACCCCGGCTACCTGCTGCACGCGCACCGGTTGCAGGTCGCACACCCACGCGGCACGAGCACGCTGTGGCTGGAGGCGCAGCCCCCCGTGGAGTTGACCGTGTCGGGGACCGGCCCGCGCTGACCGCGCGCGACCACATTGCTGCTGCACGTCAGTCGTCGTGGCCGCCGTGGCCCCCGCGGCCGCCCTTGACATCGGCCCGACGCTTCTTCGAGGTGAGCCGGCGCTCTTTGGCGGCCCGGCCAGGACGGGTCGGGCGGCGGGTCTTGGGCCGCACCGCCGCCTGCTGTACAAACGCGACCAGGCGCGCCCGCGCGGCCTCGCGGTTCTGCGCCTGAGTACGATGTTCGCGGCTATCGACCACCAGCACGCCGTCGCCGGTCATGCGGCTGCCGGCCAGCCGCACGAGACGTGCCTTCACGTCAGACGGCAACGTCGAGGCCGACACGTCGAAGCGCAGCTCAACGGCGGTCGAGACCTTGTTCACGTTCTGGCCGCCCGGGCCAGAGGCCCGCACGAACCGCTCCTCGAGCGCGCGCTCGTCGATGGCGATCGTGTCGGTGACGCGGATCATCGAGTCACCGGAAGGCGCAAGAACGCCCGCAGGCGCGCCACTTCCGCGTCGAGACCGCGGGCAAAGCCACGGTCGCGTGGGGCGCGTCCCGTCACGAAGCCGATCTGTGCGACGAGCGCCCCGTTGACCACCGACAGGTTGCCCCAGCCGACCATCCGGTCGCGCCAGAGCAGCGGCATGGCGTAATACCCCCGCGTGCGCTTGGCGGCCGGCGTGTAGGCCTCGAAGCGGTAGGCCCAGCCAAAGAGCTGCTCGAAGCGTCGCCGGTCCCACACGACCGGGTCGAACGGCGCGAGCAGCCGCACCTCGTCGTCGCACGGCCCATCGAGCATGGCCTCGTCGGCCGGCCAGAAGTACTCGACGGCGTCGACGCGGGCGTGCGCGAGCCGCGCCTTGGCCCGCGCGAGCGCGGCCGGCAACTCGAGCTGCCACTGCGGCGCCGCCAGTCGCAGACGGGCGACCAACCACGAGAGGGTGGCCGCCGGCACCGGCGCGTAGAGTCCCACCGCCAGATCCACGAGCGCGTCCAGGCGGCCGCGGCGCGCCGCGGCATCGCCTGGTGGCGGCGGAGCCTCGCGGGGCGCGTAGAGACGAATCCCGGCGTCGCGACCAGCCACGCGGAGCAGCCCGCGGTAGTGCAGGTGGTCGAGCACGTGGGTCGTGGCGCTCGACGACCCACCCCAATAGTTGGTGACGGCGCCGCGGGCGAAGTGCGCGTCCACCTCGCGTGGATGCACGTGACCGCGGTCGTGCACAAAGGCCAGGACGGCGTCCGCCGTCCGCTTGCCCGGCGCCGGCCAGGCACCGAGTTTGGCGCGCGGGTGCATCAGCGCCTGGGCCCGGCGCGCCAGGAAGCCGTAGTTGACGAAGAAGTCCTCTTCGACGTCAAGCGACGCGTAATGCCGCTCGAGATCGCCGGCACGATAGCCGCGCACGCGGTGCCGCAGCACCAGATCCTGTGCGCGCGCCGGCGACCGGATCGGATCCGCTTGCACAAAGCCCATCCGGTCGACGGCGCGAGACAGCGTGCCCGGCAGAAACATACTGCGGGCAATCGCAGCGCGCCGAAGACCGTCGATCGTGACGTGCGTCATCGTCGCGCCAGCATCGCCGTCAGTGGTCGGACGCAGGCGTGCCGCTGCGCGCGCCGAGCACGTGGCCGCTGTACCTGGGGTGCACAAACGACGCCACGAGCGTCAACACACCGCACACCGCGAGAATCAACGCCGGCGCGACGTTCGAGCCGGTCTGGCGAATCAACTCGGTGGCCACCAGCGGCGCCGTGCCGCTGAACAGCGTGAATGACACGTTGAACGCCAGCGCCACGCCGCTGAACCGGATCCGCGTCGGGAAGAGGTCCGTGAGCAGGCACGCGTAGGTGCCGTTGATGAACCCGGCAATGAGGCCGATGCCGACGAGCAGAGCGGTCGGAGACGCGGGCTTGGCGGCCAGCGCGACGTAGAACGGGTAGCCGAAGGTCAGCAGACCGATCGTGCCAGCGCGCAGCAGCGTGAGGGGCGCGATCCGGCGCGCCAGCCAGCCCACCACGAAAATCATGGTGGCGTGAATTACGACGCCCACGGTTGCCGCCACGACGGCCTGACGCGCGTCGTAGCCGAGGACACGGCCCAGATAACCGGGCATGTGAGAGAAGTAGAGGCCGTTGAAGCCGCCCGTGAGCGCCAGGATGCCGATGCCGGTCAGCACCGCCCCGCGGTGCGACCGCAGCACTTCCCGAAACGGATGACGCGCGGCGAGGGCCTTCATCTTGACGAACTCAGGCGACTCCTCCATGGCCCGTCGCGCGACGAAGCTGACGATGCCGCCCAGGCCGCCGATGATGAACGCAATGCGCCACCCGTAGTCGGCCACCACCTCCGGCGCCAGGAACGTGCGCACGCCAACGCTGACCCCGGTCGCCACGGCCACGCCGTAGGTCACGCAGGCAAACACCACGCCGCAGACCAGGGCCGCCTGCCGCGGGGCCGTTTCAACGACATAGGTCAGCGCGCCGGGCAGCTCGCCGCCGATACAAAATCCTTGCAACAGCCGCAGCAGCACCATCGTGGCGCTGGCGGCCACGCCCCACGCGGCGTAGGTCGGCACCAGACCCATCGCGAGCGTGGCGCCCGACATGACGAACAACGACAGCAGGAAGACCGTGCGGCGGCCGTAGCGGTCGCCGAAGTGGCTGAGCACGATGCCGCCGATCGGACGGGCAAAATAGCCGGCCGCAAAGGCGCCATATGACGAAATCAGCTCGACCAGCGGGGTGCTGCTCGGGAAGATCGCCCGGCCGATGTCGGCGCCGAAGACGCCGAAGATCACGAAGTCGTAGAACTCGAGCGTGCCGCCAAGACTGGCCAGCAGCACGATACGCCATCCGGCGCGGGAGATGCGTTCGTTTGCCACCGGCGCATTATGGCGCACACGGCGCGCTACTTCGAGGCGAGCTCCGCGGCAAAGTCCTCGTAGGTGCCCTTGAAGTCGTGCACGCCGTCGTGGTCGAAATGCCACACCCGCGTGGCCACGCCGTCCATCAGGTCTTCGTCGTGCGTCACGAGGAACACCGTGCCCTCGAACTTCTGCAGCGACAGGCTGAGGGCGTTGATGGCCTCGAGGTCGAGGTGGTTGGTCGGCTCGTCGAGCACCAGTACGTTTGGCTTCTGCAGCATGATGCGGCAGAAGAGCAGGCGCGCCGTCTCGCCGCCCGACAACGCGGCGGTAGGCTTCAAGCCCTCTTCGCCGCTGAACAACATCTGCCCGAGCAACCCGTGAATGTCCTGGCGCGACGCGTCGGGATCGAAACGGTGCAGCCACTCGACGGCCGTGAGCCCGTGCTCGATGGCGCCGGTGTGGTCCTGCGAGAAGTAGCCGATCGACACCTCGTGCCCCCACCGCACGGTGCCGGCGTCGATGTCGCCGGGCGCCGCCGGTTGACCCGGCGCATCGGCGAGCAGGGCTTTGAGCATCGTGGTCTTGCCGAGCCCGTTGCGGCCGACGAGCACGATGCGCTCGCCGCGGTTCACGATGGCGTCGAAGTCCGAGACGATGGCCCGGCCCTCGTGCGCCTTGGCCACGCCCTCGCACTCCATCGCCAGGCGGCCCGACGGACGCGCGATCTGGAAACGGATGTACGGGCGCTGGATGTTCGAGCGCGCCAGGTCGGTCGTCTGCAGCCGCTCCACTTCCTTGCGGCGTGACTGCACCTGGCTCGAGCGGGTGCCGGCCGAGAAGCGCTGAATGAAGTCCTGCAGCTGCGCGATCTTTTTTTCGCGCTGCTCGTTCTGCGATTCGAGGCGCGACCGGATCTGCGTCTTGGCCAGCACCATGTCGTCGTAGGCGCCGGTGTAGGTGATGATCGTCTGGTAGTCGATGTCGGCGATGTGGGTGCACACGGCGTTCAGGAAGTGCCGGTCGTGGGAAATCACCACGAGGGTGCCGTCGTAGCGCACGAGAAACTCACGGAGCCAGTGAATCGAGTCGAGGTCGAGGTGATTTGTGGGCTCGTCGAGCAGCAGCGCCTGTGGGTGGCCAAAGAGCGCCTGCGCCAGCAGCACCCGCACCTTCTGTCCGCCTTGCAGTTCCGACATCTGCCGCTCGTGCAGGCCGTCGCCGATGTCGAGACCGGCCAGCAGCACGGCCGCGTCGCTCTCCGCGGAGTACCCGTCGTGCTCGCCAATCGTCCCTTCGAGCTCGCCCAGGCGCATGCCGTCGGCATCGCTGAGCGACGGCTGGGCATAGAGCGCGTCGCGTTCCTGCAGCGCGGCCCAGAGCGGCGCGTTACCCATGATCACCGTATCGACGACCCGGAACGCGTCGAAGGCAAACTGGTCCTGACGCAGCACACCGAGGCGCTCGGGACGCGCGACGTTGCCCTTCTGCGGCGGCAGTTCGCCTGTCAGCAGCTTCATGAAGGTGGACTTACCGGCGCCATTGGGCCCGGTGAGGCCGTAGCGACGCTCGTTGGAAAACGTCGTGGAGACGTCATCGAAGAGCACCTTCGACCCATACCGCATCGACACGCCGCTGACTGCAATCATCTCGGTTCCTTCCGGGGCCAGCCGCTGGTGCTGACATCCGATCAATTATATCAGGCGAATTCGTTCTTCCAGCCTGCTACGCTGCTTCGCGAGTGACCGACGCGGAGACGCCCCGCGAGACCCGCCTCTACCTCGTTGACGACGCGTCGCTCGACGCCTTCATCGCGTCGTGGCGCGCGGGCACTCTGCCCAAACCGGCGTGGACCCACGGCGCGCATGTGGCGGTGTGCGCCTACCACGCCTTCGACGCCGTGCCGCTCCAGGCGGTGTTCGAGACGATGAAGAGCGGCATCGTGGCCTACAACGAGGCGGTGGGCACGGCCAACACGGCCACCAGCGGGTATCACGAGACGCTGACGCGCTTCTGGGCGGGGATCGTGGTGGCCCATCTGGCACAGGCCCGGCCCGCGACCCGTCTGGACGCGGTGCGGTCGGCGGTCGCGACGTTTGGAGAGGCGCGCCAACTGCACGCCGCCTACTACCGCGTCGACGTGGTGCGCGACCCGACGGCGCGGGCTACCTGGGTCGCTCCAGATGCCGTGACAAAACAAGACAAATAGCCCACTGAAATCGCATCATTTCCGTCTGGGTGCCCGTCAGAACGGACAGGAATTCGGAGTATATTTTGCGGAATCGATAGGACCGGGTCACGTCGGCCCAACCGGATACGTCGCCGGTCGCGTCCAGATTCTGGAGTCCGTCGCATGACGCGCGTCGCGGTGAAGGTCTTGGGCACAACCCTGGTCGGGATCGCCTTGGCGACCACCGGCAGCGCCGAGCGTGCGCAATCGCCGGTGGCCGTGCCGCGGTCTGCCCCGACGGTCCCCAAGCGCCCAGCGCCTGCGCGTCCCGCGGTGCCTGCGGCCGCGGCCTCGCATTCGTTGTCGCCGGCCCTGTCGGCCAAACAGCAAAGCGAGCTGGTCGGCACCTACTGCGCGACGTGCCACAGCGAGCGGGCGAAAGCCGGCGGCCTCTCGCTGGCCGGTTTCGACGCGATGAAGGCCACCGAACGGCGGGACGTGGTCGAGAAGATGATCCGCAAGATGAGCGCGGGGCTCATGCCGCCGCCGGGTGCAAAGAAGCCCGAGGCCACGGTGCTCGCCTCGCTCACCGAGGCCCTCGAGTCGCGCATGGACGAGTACGCGGCCGCCAACCCCAACCCGGGACGCCGCACGTTCCAGCGCCTCAACCGTCCCGAGTATGCGCGCGCCGTGCGCGAGCTGCTCGCGCTCGACGTCGACGCGGGCAAGTGGCTGCCACTCGACCAGAAGAGCTCCAATTTCGACAACATCGCCGACGAGCAGGCGCTCTCGCCCACGCTGCTCGAGGCCTACCTGAACGCGGCCGGCGACATCAGCCGCATGGCGGTCGGCGACAAGCAGGCGGCGCGCGTCGACATCGTCTACACGAACCCCAGCTATGTCTCGCAGCATCCCTGGGATCATGTGGACGGGGCGCCCTACGGCACGCGCGGTGGCCTGGTGGCCACGCATGTCTTCCCGGCCGATGCCGAGTACGAGCTCGAACTGCTGGTGATCTCGGGCGACAACGCGCGCGGCGAAGACATCGACGTATCGATTGACGGCGAGCGCGTGGCGCTGCTGAAATACGAGAACGGCCCGCAGGCAGCAGCCGACGGCCGCGGTGGCATGGGCATGCGTACCGAGCCGATCCTGGTGCGGGCTGGCGCGCACAGAGTGTCGGCGGCGTTCGTGCGCAAAGGTGACGGCCCCTACGAAGATCTGATCCGCCCGCACGACTGGTCGTACGCGGGCGGCGGCTCTGGCGGCGCCGGCATCACCACGCTCCCCCACTTGCGCGACCTCGTGGTGGCCGGCCCGTACAACGCCACTGGTGTGTCCGACTCCCCCAGCCGGCAGCGGATCTTCGCCTGCCGCCCCACGGCCGCGTCGGAAGAGCGCACCTGTGCGCGTTCGATCCTCACGCGGCTCGGGAGCGACGCCTATCGCCGGCCGATGACGACGGTGGAAGTGGACGGCCTGATGCCGTTTTTCGAGAAAGGGTCGGCGGCGGGCGGCTTCGAGGCCGGGGTGCGCGCAGCGCTCGAGGCGGTGCTTGCCAGTCCGAAGTTCGTATTCCGGCTGGAGCGCGAGGGCCAGGTTACTCCCGCCCAAACGGTCACGCGCGTCACCGACCTCGATGTGGCGTCGCGCCTGTCCTTTTTCCTGTGGGGCGCGCCGCCCGACCAGGAGCTGCTCGGCCTCGCCCAGAGCGGCAAGCTCACCGCGCCAGGCACGATCGAGAAGCAGGCCGTCCGCATGCTGGCCGACGACCGCGCAGCTGCCCTCGGCCACCGCTTCGCGGCCCAATGGCTGCGCCTGCAGGACCTTGACAAGGTCAAGCCGGATCCCAACTTCTACCCGAACTTCGATGAGAACGTGGCCGCCGCGATGAAGCGCGAGACGGAGCTGTTCTTCAACGATCTCGTGAAGCACGACCGCAGCTTCATGGACTTCTTCACCGCCGACTACACGTTCGTCAATGAACGGCTGGCGCGCCACTACGGCATCCCGGATGTCGCCGGTAGCCAGTTCCGGCGCGTGACGTATCCAGACAGCGCGCGCCGCGGCATCCTCGGCCAGGGCAGCGTGCTCGTGCAGACCTCGCTCGCAAACCGCACCTCGCCCGTGCTGCGGGGCAAGTGGGTCATGGAAGTGCTGCTCGGCACGCCGCCACCGGCACCGCCCCCCAACGTCCCTACGCTTGACGAGTCGGCCAGCGCCAAGGACGGCAAGATGCTGACTACTCGCGAGCGGATGGAGGCGCACCGCGCCAACCCGACGTGCAACGCCTGCCACCGGTTCATGGATCCGATCGGCCTGTCGCTCGACAGCTTCGACGTGACCGGCAAGTGGCGCGAGCGCGAGAACGGCATGCCGCTCGACACGCGTGGCGACTACTACGACGGCACGCCGGTGAACAACCTGAGCCAGCTCTCGGCGGCGCTGCTGAAGCGGCCCGAGCCGCTCGTGCGCAACTTCACGGAGAACCTGATGGCCTACGCCCTCGGGCGCCGGGTCGAAACCTATGACATGCCGACCGTGCGCGCGATTGCCGCCGCGGCCGCAACCGGCGGCTACAAGATGTCGTCGTTCATTCTCGGCGTCGTGAAAAGCGACGCCTTCCAGCGCAAGCACGTGGACAGCCCAGGCACGACTGACGCGCCCGCGGACGCCAGCAAGCAGTAGACGTCGTTCGGCACACCCCACTCGAGGAGAATTCGATGTCGTTCATCACCGGAAAGCAGCTACCCCGCCGCACATTCCTCCGCGGCGCCGGCGCCACCATCGCGCTGCCACTGCTCGATGCGATGGTGCCTGCGGGCCGCCTGCTGGCGAAGGCCCCCGAGCGCACGCGCCTGGTGTGCATCGAGGAAGTGCACGGCTTGGCTGGCTGCAACGACTGGGGCGCCAAACAGCTCCTGTTCGCCCCGGCCAAGACCGGCCGCGACTTCACGCTGGTCAATGACAGCGCGCTCAAGTCGCTCGAGCCGTACCGCGACTATCTCACCATCGTGAGCAACACCGATGTGCGCATGGCCGAAGCGTTCGCGCTGCCCGAGATTGGCGGCGACCACTTCCGTTCGAGCGCAGTGTTCCTGACTCAGTCGCACCCCAAGCAGACCCAGGGCTCGGACATCTGGTGCGGCACCTCGATGGACCAGCTCTATGCCAAGCGCTTTGGCCAGTCCACGCCGCTCCCGTCGATGCAGTTCTGCATCGAGAACCTCGACCAGGCGGGTGGCTGCACCTATAACTACTCCTGCGCCTACACCGACTCGATCAGCTGGGCGTCGCCCAACGACCCCCTGCCGATGATTCGCGACCCGCGCGTGGCCTTCGACATGCTGTTTGGATCGGGCAGCTCAAAGGAAGACCGCGCCGAACGGCGGCAGACCCGCCGCAGCATCCTCGACTGGATTGGCGTCCAGGTGGCTGACGTCCGCAGGGAACTCGGCGCGGGCGACAAGAACCGCCTCGACAAGTACCTCGACCACGTGCGGGAAATCGAACGCCGGATCGAGGCGATCGAAGCGCGCAACACGAGCGGCGAGCAGCGCGAGTTGCCCGGCGCCCCGGCCGGCGTGCCTGACTCGTACTCCGAGCACATGAAGCTTCTGTTCGATCTGCAGGTCCTGGCGCTCCAGGCCGACATGACCCGGATCATCTCGTTCAAGACGGGCCGCGATTCTCAGAACCGCGTGTTCCCCGAGAGCGGCTCGGATCAGCCGTTCCACCCCGCGTCGCATCACGGCAACCGCGAAGAGCGGATCATGGAGTTCAACAAGATCTGCAAGTTCCGCGTGAGCATGCTGCCCTACTTCCTCGAGAAGTTGAAGACCACGATGGACGGCGACGCAAGTCTGCTCGATACATCGGTGGTCATGTGGGGTTCGCCGATGGCCGACCCCAACGTGCACAACCACCGCCGCTGCCCGCTCGTCCTCTTAGGCAAGGGCAACGGCATGCTGAGCGGCAACCTGCACATCAAGGCGGCCGACGGGACGCCGATGGCCAATGCCATGCTCAGCGTCCTGCGCCATCTCGGTCTCGACGACCTGCAGAGCTTCGGCGACAGCACGGGCGAACTGTCGCTCACGCAGTCGCCAATCACGGTCGCCTGATGGCGCGACGGAGATACGCCATGAGACGTCGCACCAGCCTGCACCTGCTCGCCCTCGCCGCGCTCGCGGTGGCCGTGGCCGCCGCTCCCGGGCTTCGCGCCGCCGGAACCCAGGCCGCACCGGGCGGCACCCTTCGACCGGCGGAAGGGTCTGCCGCTCAGGGTCGAACGGAACGGCGGCGGAGTGTCGTGGCCGACGCCGCCATGACGGGCGACCATGCCGCCGTCCGCACGCTGCTGCAGCAAGGGGCCGACGTGAACGGCGCGCAAGGCGACGGCATGAGCGCCCTGCACTGGGCGGCCGACCGCGGCGACGCCGACCTCACAGAGATGCTCGTCTATGCGGGCGCCAATCCCGGCACAGTGACCCGCATCGGGCAGTACACCCCGCTCCACCTGGCGGCGCGGGCTGGCAGTGCGGCTGCGGTGACGGCGTTGCTCAAGGCTGGCGCCGCGGTCGACGCCAAGACCTCGACGAGCGGCGCGACGCCGCTGCACATGGCGGCGGCGGCGGGCGTCCCCGCCGTCGTCACGGCCCTGCTCAACGCGAAGGCCGACGTCAACGCGCGCGAATCCGAGTGGGGTCAGACGCCGCTCATCTTCGCCGCCTCGCTCAACCGGGTGGACGCGGTGAAGGTGCTGCTCGCGCACGGCGCCGACGCCAACGTCACGAGCAAGGTCGTCGACCTCCAGAAGCACATCCCCTTGGACCGCGCCTCGAACCAACGCTTTGCCAAGGTGCTCGAAAGCACGGCCGGCAAGAACGGCAAGGCCTCTCCCAGTCAGATGCAGGCGGCCGTCCAGGCGAGCCGTGAGCTCTACGCGTCGGGCAAGCTGCCCGAGCCAGAGAAGCCGGCCGCACCCGCCGCCGGAGGTGCTCCGGCCGCGGCTGGGCAGGGCGGCCAGCAGATGTTCTTTGAAGAGACGCCAGGCCTGGCGGCCAAGGGCGGCCTCACGGCGTTGCTCCACGCCGCGCGTCAGGGATACCTGCCGGCCGCGCGGGCGCTCGTCGACGGCGGCGCCGACGTCAATGTCGCCAGCGCGGGCGATGGCACGACTCCACTGTTGATGGCGACCATCAACGGTCAATTCGACGTGGCCATGTTCCTGCTCGAGAAGGGCGCGGATCCGAATCTGGCGGCGAAGGTCAACGGCGCCACGCCCCTGTGGTCGGCCGTGAACACCCAGTGGCAACCGCGCACCCGCTTTCCACAGCCACAGGAAATGGAACAGCAGAAGGCCACGTATCTCGACGTGATGGCGACGTTGCTCGAGAAGGGCGCGAACCCCAACGAGCGTTTGCGTCAGCACCCGTGGTACATGGTCTACAGCGGCTGCGGCAACCGGAACTGCGGCCTGGCCGACACGTCGGGTTCCACGGCCTTCTGGCGCGCCGCCTACGCCACGGATGTGGAGGCCATGAAGCTGCTCGTGAAGTACGGCGCCGACCCGAACATCCCGTCAATGGCGCCGAAGGCCCAGGTCCGGCGCGGGCCCGAAGGTGGCGGTCCGGGCTCGGACGGCTCGAACCGGGGTCCCTCGGCAGCCTCTGCGCCAGTGCTGCCGCCCATCCCCTACGGCGGCCCCGGGGCCTCGGCCCTGCACGCCGCCGCGGGCGTCGAGTACGGCGAAGGCTTCGCCGGCAACGCGCATCGGCACGCGCCCGACAGTTGGCTGCCGGCGGTGAAGTATCTGGTCGAGGCATTGGGCCTGGACGTGAACGCCCGTGACAACGACGGCTACACGGCGCTGCACCACGCGGCGGCCCGCGGCGACAACACGGTCATCCTGTACCTGGTCAGCAAGGGCGCCGACGTGACCGTCGTGGCGCGGAGCGGCCAGTCCACCGCCGACATGGCCAATGGTCCGGTGCAGCGCGTGTCGCCCTTCCCCGACACGGTGGCGTTGCTCGAGAAGCTCGGCTCCAAGAACAACCACCGCTGCGTGTCCTGCTAGCGACGGGCCCGCGACGCGCCCACGTTCCTCGGGCGGTCCTTCGGGGCCGCCCGTCGCACGTACGACCCGTTCACGAGGCGCGATACGTGGGCGCGATACGTGGGATTGACCCGTGTCGTCGTCGCGCTTATATTACTGAGCAGTCATATATGAACATCAGACGCCGTCACCGGGAGCACCACCGTTGACGCTCGTCGCCGTGCTGGTGGGCGCGCTGGTCATCGGCTCGGCCCTGGGTCTGCTGGGCGGCGGGGGCACGATTCTGACGGTGCCGCTGCTCCACGCTCTCTTGGGGGTGCCCACGCCCGAGGCCGTGGCCATGAGTCTGCCGATCGTGGCGATCGCGGCGGCCTCTGGCGCGGTCGTGGGCTGGCGCCGACGCGCGTTCGCCGTGACGCCGACGCTCGGTCTTGCAGTCACGACTGCGGCCGGGGCCTACGTCGGAGCCTTGGTCGGGCAGACCCTGTCGGCCCGGACGCAGTCGACCCTGCTCGGTATCACGTTAGTGGCCGCGGCCATCGCCATGTGGCGCGGCGGGCGCAGCGCTCCCGCGCCGCCCTCGCCCGCCACACAACGGGCGCCGGTGCGGCTTGCGCTCGCCGGCATGGGCGTCGGACTCGTCACGGGACTGGTCGGTGTCGGCGGCGGTTTCCTGATCGTGCCGGCGCTCGTCACGCTCGGCGGATATGCGCTCGCCGAGGCCGTTCCCGCCTCGCTCTTCGTCATCGCCGTCAGCGCCACGTCGGGCGCGGTGGGCTACCGCGCCGTGCCGGTGGCGTGGGGTACGGTGCTCATCATCGCGGTCACGGCCGCTGGTGGCGTGGTGCTGGGCGCGGCCGCCGGCCGCCGTCTGGCGCCGCGGCGACTCCGAACGGCATTCTCATTCGTGCTTGTGGCCGCTGCTGGTTACGTCCTGGCCACAAGATAAGGGAACGGCGCCAATGACCGTCACTCGCCTCTACGAACCGGCCATCGCCCAAGCCAGCTACCTGATCGGCTGTGCCGCCACGGGCGAGGCCATCGTGATCGACCCCAACCGCGATATCGCGGGGTACCTGCGCGCCGCGGCGCGTGAGGGCGTGCGGATCACGCACGTCACCGAGACCCACATCCACGCTGATTTTCTGTCGGGCGCGCGTGAACTCGCGCGCGTCACCGGCGCGTCGCTGCTGTTGTCCGACGAGGGCAACGCCGA
This sequence comes from Acidobacteriota bacterium, assembly GCA_031376505.1. Lineage (GTDB taxonomy): Bacteria > Acidobacteriota > Vicinamibacteria > Vicinamibacterales > UBA2999 > CADEFD01. Next base: position 30,452 of record JANMDX010000116.1, on the reverse strand, counting down.
CTGGAAGTATGCGTTCGGGAGCGAAGCGCGGTGGCTCCACCACGGCGACCGCATCACGATCGGCAACATCCATCTCGATGTCGTCCACACGCCTGGCCACACCCCCGAGCACCTCACCTTCCTCATTACCGACGGCGCGGCCGCCGATCGGCCCATCGCCGCGGCCACGGGTGATTTCATCTTCGTCGGCGACGTCGGCCGTCCCGACCTGCTCGAGCGCGCCGCGAACATACTGGGCACCATGGAGAAGAGCGCGCGGACGCTGTGGCGCAGTCTGCGCGCCTTCGACGGCTATGAAGAGTGGCTGCAGATCTGGCCAGGCCATGGCGCCGGCTCGGCGTGCGGCAAAGGCATCAGCGCCGTGCCCTACAGCACGCTCGGCTACGAACGGCGCTTCAACTGGGCGTTCACGGTCAAGACCGAGGACGAGTTCGTGGCGCGTGTGCTCGAGGGCCAGCCGGAGCCGCCTGCGTACTTCGCCACGATGAAGGCACTCAACAAGCGAGGTCCCGAGATGCGGCGCACGTCCCCGCCGCCGCGCCTGGACGCCGCCCGGCTGAGCGCCCTGGTGCATGCCGGCGCGGTGGTGGTCGACACCCGTGCGGCGGACGCGTTTGCCGCGGCGCACGTACCGGGCACGATCAACGTGCCGCTGGGTGGTTCGTTCGTCACCTGGGCCGGGTGGCTGCTCCCTTACACCGACGACTTCCACGTCATTGCCGCGCAGGACGACGATGCCGGCGTGGCGGAGATCGTGCGGCAGCTTGCGCTCATTGGCCTGGATCGCCTCGGGGGCGTCTTCCCGGCTGATACCGTCTCGGCCGTCGCCACGTCGGGTGAGGCCGTCGAGTCCATTCCGCAGGTCACGGCCACTGAACTCGCGGCCCGCCTAGCCGCGGGTGAGGTGCAGGTCATCGACGTGCGTGGGCGCACGGAGTGGCACGGTGGACACATCGCTTCGGCCATACACGTGCCCCTCGGCTATTTGTCCGACCGCGCGACGGAACTTCCCGGCAACCGCCCGCTGGTGGTGCAGTGTCGGGGCGGCGGGCGGTCGGCCATCGCGGCGTCACTGCTGCGGCGACTGGGCCGGCGCGAGGTGTGGAATCTCGTGGGCGGCATCGAGGCGTGGCAAGCCGCCGGTTTGCCGCTGACCACCCCCCCGGGGTCCTCGTGTTGAGCACGATGACGCCGACTCAGTTGGCCGCAGTGGCCGAGCGCTTCAAAGTACTGGCCGAGCCCGCGCGCCTGCGCGTGCTCCACGCGCTGCGGCACGGTGGCCGACACGTCACTGGGCTCGTGGCAGACACTGGCCTGCAGCAGGCCAACCTGTCGCGCCATCTGCAGCAGCTCTACGCGCACGGCTTCGTGGTGCGCTCGCGTCAGGGCACCTTTGTCCACTACGCGATTGCGGACCCGCAGGTGTTTGCCCTATGCGACCTGATGTGCGGCCAGATCGAGCGGGCTCAGGGGCGGCGTCGCGCCAACCGTCCCGCCAGGCGCGCCCCGGTCGCAACGGACCCCGCCCGTCGGCCGGGCGGCGCCGGCGTGAACCGCTGACCCGTGTGGGGATTTGTTCCCGCACTCCGGACAATCTCGACGGCCAGGATGATCGGCAGGACTGATATAGGTTGATAAACCGCCCATGCAGCGTGGCGGAGAATCCGGCACGCGTCGTGCTGGGCAAGCAGATAGGGCAGATCGCCCAAGGGAGGTTCCCGTGACTCGTCTCTTTCGCGTAGTGTGTTTAACCGCGCTGACCGCCGTCTGGGCAGTGCCAGCCTCGGCCCAGAACGCCGGGCCGGTGGCGCAGGGCAAGACGGTCTACGAGGCGCAGAAATGCTCCCTGTGTCACGCCGTGGCGGGCCGCGGCAACGCGAAGGGATCGCTCGACACGGTCGGCAGCCGCCTGAGCGCGGCCGACATCCGCACGTGGATCGTGTCGCCGAAAGAGATGAAGTCGCCGACCAACCGCAAGCCGGACATGCGCGCCTATCCGAACCTGCCGGCGGCCGACCTCGACGCACTGGTCGCCTATGTGCTCTCGCTCAAGGGAGCCTGAGCCGGATGCGACTCGCACGCACGCCCCTGGCGGCCGCCGGCGTCATCCTCACCACGGCGTGCGGTCTGCTCTTTGCGCTGGCGCTCGGGGCTGACGCCTACGGCCTCATCCAGAACCCATACGTCGGCATCGTCATCTTCGGGGCACTGCCGATCGGGTTCGCCCTCGGCCTACTGCTCATCGGGGTCGGCAACGTCCTCGGTCGCCGTGCCGGCGTCGAGGGCTTCGCGTGGCCGACCATCAATCTCGCCAACCGCGGCCAGCGCATCTTCGTGATGGGGCTGGTCATCGCGACCGGCGTCAACGTCGTCGTGCTCGCGGTAGCCGGGCACGGCGCGGTGCAGTACATGGAGACACCGTCGTTCTGTGGCGAGGTCTGTCACACCGCGATGGAGCCCGAGTTCGTCGGGCACGCACAGGGACCCCACGCCAACGTCACGTGCGTGAGCTGCCACGTGGGCTCGGGCGCCGGTGCGCTCGTGCAGTCGAAGATCGACGGCACTCGCCGGCTGATGGGCTTCATCTCGGGCAACATCGTCCGTCCCATCGCGACACCGGTGCACGACATGCGGCCGGCGCGCGAGACCTGTGCCACCTGTCACTGGCCAGAGAAGTTACACGGCGACAAGCTCAAGGTCATCACCGAATACGGGGACGACGAAGCCGTGAGCGAAACCGTGACGACACTCGAGTTGAAGGTGGGCGGCGGCAGCCAGAAACTCGGCATCGCCGAGGGCATCCACTGGCACATGAACATCGCCAACGAAGTCGAGTACATCGCCCTGGACGAGAAGCGTCAAGACATCCCCTACGTAAAGCTGACCCGCGCCGACGGCACGGTGCGCGAGTACCGCAAGCCCGGGGTCACCGACGAGGCCCTGGCCGGTGGCACGCGCCGCATCATGGACTGCACCGACTGCCACAGCCGGCCCAGCCACGCGTTCTCGGCGACGGCCGAGCGCGCCGCCGACCGCGCGATCAGCGGGGGACAGATCCCGCGTGCACTGCCCTTTGCCCGCCGCGAGGTGGTGAAGGCGCTCAAGACCGACGCGCCCACGAAAGAGGCCGCGCTGGCCGCCATCGACCGGCAGCTCCGGCAGTTCTACGCCTCACCCGAGGTGTCGGACAAGGCCGCGCCGGCCGACGTCGCCAGGGCCATCACCGCGGCGCAGACGGTGTATGCCAGCAACGTCTTCCCGCAGATGAAGGTCACCTGGGGCAGCTACACGAGTGACCTCGGCCACACCGAGTCGCCTGGATGCTTCCGCTGCCACGACGAAGAGAAGGTGACTCCAGACGGCGCGCGGATGGGGCAGGACTGCGAGACCTGCCACCGCATGCGCTAGGGTCACCGACGCGTCGATGCCCGCCGAAGGCGCACGGGCGCATGAACGCGCGTCAGCAGGACACGCACTTGTGGTTGTTCTTCGCGCCCAGCCCCTCGAGCAGCTTGATCGTCTCGGGATACGGCTCGACGCGCTGCACCGGGCCGTTGGCCATGTCCACGGTGGTCTGACCACCGCGGTTCACCATCGTCACGTCGGCGCCCTTCGACACGAGGTACTTGATCATCTCGTTGTCGCCGCGCGAGGCCGCATGGTGGAGCGCGGTGTTGCCATCGGCATCACGCGCGTTCGGGTTGGTACCCAACTCCTCGACCAGGTACTTCACCGCCGCCAGCATCCCCGTTGGAGCAAAGCGATGCGCGTTGCCGGCAAAGCCCTCGCCGTAGCCGGCACCCGATGCCGCCAGCAGCGGCGCGATGTCTGGGCCGCCGGTGGGGATGGGCGGTAGACCCGAATGGTCTTTGCTTTCGTCCGTGCTCCGGACACCGCCCTGGCGAAAGCGGTCGTCCACTGCCGGCTTGGCGGTAGGCAGCGTGGGATCGGCACCGTGCGCCACCAGCAGCTTCATCGCGTCGATGTCACTGGCATAGGCCGCGCGCCAGAACGGGGTCGCGCCCTGGTCGTCGACGCGCAACAAGTCGAAGTTGAACTGGGTGTACCAGATCTTGCGCTGCAGCCGGGCGTTCGGGTCGGCCCCTTTCGCGAGCAACCGCGTCATCAGCTCGAGGTACGACGCCTTCTGCTGCAGATAGGCGCGTGGCTGCGGGTAGAACGCCTTCGACGCCCACTGCACGTTCAGCACAGCGTACAGGGGCGTCATGCCCGCGTCGCTCGACAGGTTCGGGTCGGCACCCTTGTCGAGCAGGTAGCTGACGAGATCGAAATGGCCGTTCACGGCGGCGATCAGCATCGGACTCGTCTGGTCGCCGGCACTGAGACCATTCACATCGGAGCCAGACTCGACCAACGCGCGCACGGTACCGGTGGCGCCCTGCCGGGCTGCGAAGTGCAGGGCCGTCAGCCCGCCATGCTTGCCGATGAGCTCGTTGTACTTGAACGGACGCGACACGCCGGCGATGCCCGCGTCGGCCTTCGCAGAGGCCGTCGCAGCCGCAGCGGGCGGCATCGGCGCGCCGCCCTCGCTCTTGGCCGCCGCGCTGCGGGCGTTCTGCGCCTGCCGGATCTCGTCCTGCAGCACTTCCTCCGGCACTTCCACCTTTGATAGATCGACGACGCGCGAGCGCACGGCGGCGTCGGCGCCCATGGCCCGGAGCGCCGCGACGGCCTCGGTGCGGCCGAGCGAGGCGGCAAACATCAGCGCCGTCTGCCCGTGCGCGGTCTCGATCAGATTGAGGCCCGCACCGGCGTCGGTCAGCGTGCGAACGATCTCGGCACTGCCAGCGGCCGCCGCCAGCATGAGCGCCGTGGCGCCGGTCGCCGTTGGCGCATCCACCGCGGCACCGTGCGCCAGCAGTGGCGCAACCACCGGCGCCTTACCGCCCTGGCTGGCCAGGTGGAGCGCGGTGAAGCCGCCGATGCGGGTGGTGCCACGGGCATTGGCGCCCGCAACCAGCAGCATCTCAGTCATGGCGGCATCGCCGTGCATCGCCGCCCAGTGCAGAGCGGTCATGCCATCGCCCTGGGAGGCATTGGCGTCGGCACCGCCCTTCAGCAACTGCCGAACGAGCCCAGCATTCTTGCCCATCGCAGCGTCGGCCACCGGCGCACTCGCCCCCTGGGCCAGCGGCGCGGCCGATGTCGCGAGCGCGGTGGCGACCACCGCAATCAGACCACGCAGACGATATGCGTCCATCACCTACTCGCTCTTCTCGGCCACGGTGGTGGCCGGCGCCTGGTTGAGATCCATCTCGGCCTTGCTATCGCCGAACTGCGCGTCGGTCACGTCGAAGGTCCGCAGCATCGACAGCATGGCATTGGACATGGGCGTGCCATCCGCCGTCTTGATGTGCAGATTGCCCTTGATGGCCCCACCGGCGTGGCCCGCGATGAAGAGCGGGCAGCGCTTATGGTTGTGCACGTTCGGGTTCCCCATCGGCGACCCGTAGAAGACGAGTGAGTTGTCGAGCAGGTTGCCGCCGTCGCCGTCGGGCGCCGCCTTCAGCTTCTCGAGCAGGTAGGGCACGAGGCCGACGTGGTACTTGTTGATCTTGGCCAGGTCGAGGATCCGGTCTTCGCGCTCGCCGTGGTGCGAGGCGATGTGGAAGCCGGTGTTCACGCCGCTCGTGTCGAAGACGCGGTTCGAGACATCGCGGCTCAGCTTGAAGGCGAACACCCGGGTCAGGTCCGACACAAACGCCAGCACCTGCAGGTCCATCATCAGCTTCACGTGCTCGTCGTAGGCGTCGGGCACGCCCTTGGGAGCCCCAGGCAGCGCGCGCTGCTCGCCGCTCGAGTTGAACTCCTCGACCTTCTGGATGCGGCGCTCGATCTCACGCACGTCGTCGAGGTACTCCGACAGCCGCGCGCGATCGGTGGCACCTAGATCCTTCTTCAGGCGGTCCACCGAGCCGGTGACGAAGTCGAGCAGGCTCTTGTCGCGCTTGCGCCGCAGGGCGCGCGCTTCGGGCGTAGCGCCGATGCCGAAGAGCTGGTCGAACACCAGCCGCGGGTCGCGAATCATGGGCAGCGGCTCGGTCGGCGACGCCCAGCTGATCGAGTCGGTGTAGGCGCACGAGTAGCCGTAGAAGCAGCCGCCGGCCTGGTCCACGTTCTCGATGCACAGTTGCATCGACGGAATCGGGGTCTCCATGCCGATCTTGTGGGCGACCAGCTGGTCAATCGAAGTGCCAGAGCGGATGTCGGAGCCCTGGGTCTGTTTCGGATGCGCCTGGGTGAGGAACACCGCCGCCGAGCGGAAGTGATCGCCGCCGATCTCCGGCGCGGTGAAGGCCTCGGCGTTGTTCACGTCGGTGTTGCTCACGATCGTGAGGTAGTCACGAAACGGCTCGAGCGGCGACATGGCCGACGCCGAGAGGTCGAACTTCGACCCGACGCCGGCGGGCGTCCACAGATGCTGCTTGGCGCCGAAGGCGGTGCTGCCGGCCGAGCCGTGCACCATCTCCATCGCAATCAGCCGCCGTTTGGCCGGCAGCACCTTTGCGAGCGCCGTACCGGCTGGCAACATGGCATCGAGCCACGGCAGCGCGATGGCCGCGCCCATCCCCTTCAGCATCGTCCGGCGGGCCAGGTGGCGCTTCGTCAACACGGGCATGTCTGACTCCTGAAGTCGGGCTACGTCGAAACGGGCAGCTACCGCGCACCCGGGGTGGCCGGTTCGGCCACCATCTGCGTGTTCATCTGGAAGGCGGGGCTCGACGCCACGCCGAGCACGAACGACGACAGCCGGAAGTTCTGCTTCTCGGCATCGCGCACGATCCGGCGAATCGTGGTCATGTCTTCCGGCGCGATACGGCGGCCGAGCGCGTAGGTCATGAAGCTTTCGGTGAAACTCAACAGGAACGCGTTCTTGTTCTTGATGAGCGCCGCCTTGAGCCCCTGCGGCCCTTGCATCTCGGTGCCGTCATACAGCACGCCGTTTGAATCAACAGGACTGCCGTTGTCCTTGATCCGATACCTGCCCGTCACATCGAAGTTTTCGAGCGTAAGGCCCAACGGGTCGATGACGCGGTGGCACGACATGCAGGCTGGGTTCTTCCGGTGCTGTTCCATCCGTTCCCGCACGGTGAGCATCTTCGCGCCAGCCGCGCCGCTGGTCTCTTCGAGCGCCGGAATGTTGGGCGGCGGCGCCGGTGGCGGCGAGCCGAGCAGCACCTCCATGACCCACTTGCCGCGCATCACGGGCGAGGTCCGGTCGGCCACCGACGTCTGCACCAGCACGCTGCCGTGGCCAAGGATGCCGCGCCGGTAGTCGGGCACGCTCACGCGCTGGAAGTCGGTGCCGATGATATTGGGAATGCCGTAGTGGCGCGCGAGCCGTTCGTTCACAAACGTGTAATCGGCCGTCAGGAGGTCGAGCAGGCTGTGGTCCTCGCGCACGAGACTGTCGAAGAACAGTTCCGACTCGCGCATCATCGCGCGGCCGAGCGTGCGATCGAAGTAGGGGTAGAGGAGCGCGTCGGGCAGAATCTCCTCGACGTCGCGCAGACGCAGCCACTGCGCAGCGAACCGGGACGACAAGGCCTCGGACCGGGGGTCGACCAGCAGGCGGCGCACCTGCTTCTCGAACATGCCAGGCGCGCTCAGCCGGCCCTGTCCGGCGAGCCGCTGCAATTCCTCGTCGGGGCCCACGCCCCAGATGAAGAACGAGAGCCGCGTCGCCAGGTCGAGATCGCGCAGCCGGTACGGCGCGCCGGCGCGGCGCGTGGTCGAGGCCACCGGCGCGGACTCGAGCCTGAACAGGAACTGCGGACTCGCGAGCACGGCTTCGAGGGCCGCAGCGATGCCCCTTTCGAAGTCGCCCTGCAAACGGCCGCTGTTGTAGAAACCCATCAGGTCGGCAAACTCCACGTCGGACACGGGACGGCGGAACGCCTTGGTCGACACCCGCCGCACGATCTCGGTGGCGCAGTCCTGTTCGTTGCGAGCCGACGTGGGCCGGCACGTGAAGACCGCCCGGCGGCTGTCGGTGTCGGAGATGCCGGTCACGCGCTGTGGCCCGGCAATCGCCAGGTCCTTCAGGTGCGGCAGCGTCGTGATGCCGTAGGCCACTCCGATCTGCGTATCGGCCAGGGTGTGGTCGATCGGCGCGATGAGGTCGTTGACCGGACCTTCGAAGCGTTGCATGAACGCCGCCGTGACGCGGTGTGGGCCGGCGCTCACGTGCACTTCCGGCGTCTTCATGATCAGGCTCGTCGAGCCTTCGTACATCTTCGGGTCGATATCGAGCACGGCCTTGCGCTCGCCGTCGACCGAGAGCTCCACTTGCTCGTTCTGCGCGGGCCCGCCAAACAGAAAGCCACACGCGTTGCCATGCAGCTCCACGCGGAACAGATACTCGCCATCGGCCGGGAACGTGTGCACGACCGACACGCCGCCACGCGTGCCAAATGGCGCGCCGTCCACGCGCTGAAGCTGCGAGGCCGTCTTGGGCACGCGGTAGAGCGCCTCGCCCGCCGCGGCCTCGGGATCGCCCAGTGCCAGGGTGGCCACGCGGCTGGCGGCGCGCAGATAACTCTCCATCAACGCCGGAGAAAACGTCTGCGCATCGGCGACGTTGTCGAAGCCGTGGCTGATCGTGTCGGCCGGCAGCAACGCCGACACGTCGATGTCGAGCGCCAGCAGCGCCTTGACCGCGCGGCCGTACTCCGCGCGATTCAGCCGCAGAAACGAACGAGAACCGGGATTGGGCGTGCGTCCGGCGGCCGCATCGATGCGGGCCTCGAACGCGCTGGCTATGTCGGCAATGCCGGTCCCCTCGGGGCGCTTGGCTCCCGCCGGGGGCATCATGCCCGTGCGCAGCTTACGAATCATTTTCTCGGCGAGCGCGACGTCATCGAGCAACGTGGACGAGTCGAAGGCGGCCAGCGACAGGCCGCCCGCCTTGCCGCGCTCGCTGTGGCACGTGGCGCAGTAGGTCTTCACCGTGGCGGTATGCGCGGCGTCGTCAAAGACGGGCGCGGCTGGCGTCATGGCCACGCCGGTGCGAACGGCCCGGGCGGTCGGGGTGACTGGCGGCACGACGACCACCGGCACGACGACCACCGGCACGGGGGGCGCCGGTTGCGGCAATTGCGGCGCATGCGGCACGGCCGAACGCGTCTGCGTCACCGTCACGCACGCCATCACCGTCGCCGCTATCGCGGCAAGCACAGACCGCTGCATCGGAAGGCACCCCGCCCGGGGCCAGCATCCGCCTGTCGGGGCCGGACCGGGCTACATCTCACGTTATTTTACATGGCAAACAGGCACCTTTTCGGTGACATCGCGAGACGTTCGAACGCCAGTCCGGAGGCCTTCGTCGGTCAACGCCCGACGGGAATACGCCCTGGGCTGGCTCGAGGACCGAGCCGCGGATAGACTACGTGCGATCGTCGCGGCATCGACTGGAACGGCTTGCTCCGCGGCCATGGAGGCGACATGCGTATCATCCTGACGCTGCTCGGCAGCGTGCTCGTACTCGCGGCCACCGCCGCGCCGGCCAGCGCTCAACTTGTGGCGGCCACGGATGGCCGGGTCGTCTACGGCCATCATCATCTGACGGTCACGAGTGTCGACGCCCACAAGGCGTTCTGGGTCGACACCCTCGGCGGCACCGCCGCCACTCTCGGCGCCGGTGCGGCAGTGAAGTTCACGAACGTGATCGTCCTGCTTCGACCGGGCGCCCCGAGCGGCGGCAGCAAAGGCACGAGCGTGAACCACATCGGCTTTGGCGTGCCCAACCTCCGAGTGGTGGTCGATCGGGTCAAGGCCGCAGGCTTCCCGGTCGTCACGAGCGCCGAGGCGCCGGCCACGCTGACCGTGAAGGACGGCATCGCCTTCAACCCCGCGACGAAGGACTACATCGCGTTTGTGATGGCGCCCGACGATGTGAAGGTCGAGTTGGTGGAAGTCCCATCCCAGACCACGCCTGTGGCGTTGCATCACGTGCACTACTTCACGCAGCAGGTGGACGCGATGAAGGCCTGGTACGTGCTGATGCTCGGCGCCAGGGGCGGAATGCGCGGCGCGTTTCAGGCCGCTGATCTGCCGGGCGTGAATCTTACATTTTCGCCGTCACCCGATCCCGTCGTGGCCACGCGCGGACGGTCGTTTGACCATGCCGGCTTCGAGGTGAAAGAGCTGGAGGCATTCTGCAAGACGCTCGAGGCGGCGGGCGTCACGTTCGACCGACCGTACGCGAAAGTGCCTGCGCTCGGCATTGCGGTCGCCTTCTTCACCGATCCGTTCGGCACCTACGTGGAACTGACCGAGGGCCTCGACGCCGCGGTCAAGCGGTAGCACCGGAGTGGACGCCATCGAACGGCGGTTGGGTGGCGTCAGCGCCCGGCTGGCAGGGCCGGCAATGCCCACGCGGTGCGGAGCGCTCCGTAGGCGTCGAGCGGCAGTTGCACGAGCACCGGCGCTTGCGCCGGATCGAGCCACGCCATCAGCATCTTGAGGGCAGGTTCGGCCATCGCCGTGCACCCCGCCGTGCCCCGCCCGTCGTCGCCGCCCACATGCAGGAAGACGCACGACCCGCGACGCGGCACGACCGGCCGCGTGTTGAACTCGACCACGACGCCCCAGTGATACCAGGGCGACTCGTCTCGCATCTTCTCGCTGCGCTTCCAGTCGACCTCGACCGACGGGCGCTCCACCAGCGTGTTGTAGTGTCGCGACGCCGGATCATCGACGCACTCGAGCGCGGGGGTGACTTCCGCGTAGGGCAGCGTCAGCCATCTGGCCTCGGCCGGGCGGGCAAAGCCAAACGCCGTGCCCAACGCGAAGACGCCCGCGGGCGAGCGACCGTCGCCTTCGGTCTTGACTGGTCCCTTCACCGGAGTCGCAAGACCGGGATCCCACGCCGTGCCGTTGGTCCCAACCACGATGGAGATGCCGCTCGCCGCCTCGGCACGTGGTCCGGAAGCGCGCCAGCGCGCGGGCGCCCACCCGCCGTCGGCGCCACGCGCGAACGCGTAGAGGGTGCCGCCCACCGCGTTCCAGTCGGGGGTCGTCACGAGGATCATCTGGCGAGCCGTCTTCAACAGCACGGCCGTGGAAACAGGACGGGCGCCAACGGCCGAAGCCGTGGCGCCCGCAACCACACACGCGACGAGAGCGGCCAGACGCGCGCTCCGCATGACTACTTCTTCTTCGAGTACTTCTTCACGGCCTTCGGTCCGACCTCGGCGCCGTAGATGTTGCCCGCGGCATCCACCACTACGCCCTCGGCTGCGAGCGTGCCCGTGGCGCCGGCCGAGCCATCGGCCTTCTTCATCACGGGCTTGCCGTCCATCATCGACAGCGTCTCGCCAACACTGGTCGGATCGGGGATGAAGGCGATGACTTTGCCGTCCTTTGCCGAGCCGATGCGAATGCCGCGGCGCCACGCGCCGTGCGGTGGGTTGACGGAGCCCGACTCGGAGTCGGCCCCGTAGATCATGTCGTTCTTGTCGATGAAGATCCCGCTCAGCCGGCTGAACTGATACCAGGTATCGAGCGTCTTGTACGTGTCGGGATCGAGAATCTGGATGCGGTTGTTGTTCCGGTCAGCCACAAAGAGGCGGCCCTTCGAGTCAAACGCCAGGCCATGGGGCTGCATGAACTCGCCCTCGGTGCCCGTGCCCATCTTGCCGAACTCGCGCAGGAACTTGCCGGTCTTGTCGAACCGGATGAGCCGCGCCGTTGAGGGGGCGGCGTTCCCGTGGCCCTCGGCCACGAGGATGTCGCCGTTCGGGTAGGTGATGACGTCGTTTGGCTGGTAGAACGACGCCGGATCAGCGGTCTGCCCTGGTTGGTTTCCGCCGGGCTTGCCAAGCGTCAGCAGCAACTTGCCGTCGGGGCTGTACTTGAACACCTGGTGGCCGATCACTTTGCTGGGCATCGGGGGAAGCGCCGAATCGGCCGCGGCGCCCGGCGCCCGGCGCGGCAGGTTGTCCTGGCCATCGACCAGCCAGACATTGCCGTCGCGGTCGACGTGGATCCCGTGTGGGAACACGGCGATGCCCGTGCCGAAGCTCTGGACCAGCTTGCCGGTCTCGTCGAACTTCAGAATGACCGGCACCGGCACCATCTGGTTCTTGGCGCGATCCCAGCACGAGTTGGCGCCACAGCGCTCACCTACCCAGATCGACTTGCCGTCCTTGTCGATCTCGACCGCGCTCGTGGAGCCCCAGGTGCGGCCCTCGGGCAGCTTGAAGTAGTTCTCGACGGTGGTGTAGGTGCTCGGCGCCTCGTTCACGGGCGTCATCGCCGGCTGCGCGAACGCCGCGGCGGCGGTCACCGAACCGAGCGCGACCGACATCGCGAGCTTGTGCCAGAACTGGGTCAACTGTGCCATGGTGCTCCTCGGAAGAAAGGCAACGTTCAGCGCCCACACGGCGCAGGCCTAGGGGATGAAGGTGAACTTCGTCTGGCCGGACACCGTTGTGCCCCAGGGCCAGAACGGCACGTCGCTCGCGGGACGGGCCGCCGCGCGCACCACGACATAGTATTCGCGGTTGGCTTCGAGCTTCGACGTGCGGAAGAGCGGCAGTTTGTCGAACGCCGTGAGCCACTCGCGCACGACAGCCTCGTCTTCGGTGACCCTGGCGTCTTCCACCCGGCCATCGAGCAGTCGCGAGATCGAGTGACGGCGCGTGAGGTTGTCGAATTGCACGGTGGTGGTAACGACGGCCGACTCGACCACCCGGTCAACCCAAACCGGCACCTTGAGCCGCAGTTCTACGGTGTAGGTAAAGGTGGTCCGCAGCCCGCTCTGGATGACGTCGCGTACGTCGGCGGTATAGCCATCGGCAAGGTGACACGACACGAGCACCTGGCCTTCGCGCACGAGCGGCACGATTTTCAGTGCGTCTGCCCAGCCCGGCGCGGCCCCGGCCAGCCACACGACCCCCGCAAGGGCGGCAAGGCGGCAGACGCGGCGCAAACGGTGGGCGGGCATCAACAAGGCTCGAACAGCCACCGACTGTAGCACAGCCTCAGCCGTTTTTGGCAATGCCTGCCGGTGGTGCCCGGTCTGCCCGCAGCCGATAGCTGGGTGGTATGATGTCCAGGACGGGCTCCGTCGCTTTCGAGATGCGTTCCCTCCGCCCCGGCCTTCTTGCTCTGCTGGCGGTCCTGGCACTCATGCCGCGGCCGGCCGCCCAGGGTCTGCCGTACGCCCTGTTCGAGCGGTATCTCGAGTCGCTGCGCGAGCAGACGGCCATTCCCGGGATCTCGGCGGTCATCGTGCAGGGCCGCCGCGTGGTGTGGGAGGCCGGCCTCGGCAAGCAAGACCTCGAGAAGTCCATCCCAGCTCGTCCAGACACCCCCTATCTCATTGGCGACCTGACGCAGTCCTTCAGTGCCGTCGTGCTCGGTCAGTGCATCGAGCGCACGGGCCTGAACATCAACGACGCAGTCCGACGGTGGACGACCGGCATCCCCGAGTCCGCCGCCACGATCCGTCACGTGATGGCCCACGCCTCGAGCGGGTCACCAGGCGAGGCCTTCCTCTACGACCCGGCCCGATTTGCGACCCTCACGAGCGTGGCCGACGCCTGCGCCGACCGCCCGCTGCGCCGCACGGTCGTTGAAGACATCTTCGATCGGCTGGGGATGCGTGATTCCCTGCCAGGACGTGATCTCGAGCGCATGGCCGCGGCTGGCAGCTCGTTCTTCAGCGACGACCGCTTGAGGCGTTACGAGACGGTGCTGCAGCGCATGGCCGTGCCCTACCGGGTGGACCGCGCGGGGAAGGCCACCAGGGGTGACTACCCCGCCGACTCGGTGACCGCCGCGACCGGACTCGTGTCCACGGTGCGTGACTTGGCCCGGTTCGATGCGGCTGTCGACAACGACGAACTGGTCCACGGCGAGCTGCGGGCCGCCGCTTGGACCAACGTGACGACGAGCACCGGCGCCCCGCTGCCCACAGGACTCGGGTGGTTCGTGCAGTCGTACAGCGGCGAGCGGCTCGTGTGGCACTTCGGCGCGGTCCGCGACACGTCGTCATCTCTGGTGCTGAAGGTGCCGGGCCGCGACCTCACCCTGATCCTGCTGGCCAACAGCGACGGCCTGAGCGTGCCCTATGCGCTGTCGGACGGCGACGTGACCGTGTCGCTCTTCGCCAAGCTGTTCCTGCGGCTGTTCGTACCCTAAAGCCCCACGCCATCGTCGTGCGACTGACACGCCTCCTGACTGCCGCGCTCGTGGGCTGGATGCTGGCGGCGTCTCCGATTGACGCGGCGGCAGACATCTTCGTGTCGCCGTTTCTCGGCCTGAAGTTCAGGGGAGACAGTAACGAACTCGATGCCGACCGCGGAGATGGCGCGCGCAAAGCAAAGATGTCGGCCGGCGTCTCAGGCGTCGTGCTGATGGACAAGGGCCTGGGGATCGAGCTCGAACTCGCGCATCAGCCGCGGTTTTTCGAGAGCAAGAGTGCCAGCAACGTCACGAGCAGCGGGGTCACGACGATCTCAGGCAACCTCGTCCTGGCGCTGCCGATCAGCGTCACCAGGGAATCACTGCGGCCGTACGCCGTGGGCGGCCTCGGCTGGATGCACGCGTCGGCCAACAACGGCATCGGCTTCGGGCAGGTCAACAACGACTTTCTCGGACTCACGCTCGGCATCGGCGCCATCGGCTTCATCGGCGACGTGACTGGGCTGCGTTTCGACCTGCGCTACCTGAAGAGCATCTCGTCGAACGACGTCTCGAACTTGCCCCAGCAGGGCGCGGCGCGCATCAGCTTCTGGCGTGCCACGATCGGCGTCGTCTTCCGGTAGCCGCCTACGCGGTGCGCTCCGGTTGCCACTGCAGGCCGAGCGCCATGATCCGTTCGAGCAGCGGACCGTACGGCACCTTCGCCAGCTTGGCCGATTCGGCGAAGTCCTCGCCCTGCGCAAGCTGCGGATTCGGGTTGGCCTCAATCACGAAGATGCGCCCGTCGGCGGTCATCCTCATGTCGACGCGCGCGTACCCGGTGAGGTCGAGCGCCCGGAACACGCGCTTGGCCAGATGCTGCACGCGCGAAGCCACCCCGTACGTGAGCGCGGCTTCACCGGTGTCGATGCCGTACCGCTCCTGGTACTTCGCGCTCCACTTCACCCGCTCGGTCGCGATGTGCCAGCTGTTCTCGGGCATCTTCGCAAACGACATCTCCCAGACCGGGAACACACGCAGCCGGTCGTTGCCGAGCGCGCCCGCATACAGCTCGCGGCCGTCAACGAATTGCTCCACGATGGCCGCGGTGCCGATCGTGTCGTGGATGAACTGCACGCGCTTGTTGAGCTGATCCTCGCTGGCCACGACCGACGCCTGCGAGATGCCGATTGACGATTCGTAGATGAGCGACTTCACGATGAGCGGGAAGCCCAGCTTCTTGGGCAGCTTCGCCTTCCGGCCGCGCGGCACGACGACGAAGTCCGGCACGGGGATGCGGTGATATGCCATCAGCTTCTTGGCGAGCGCCTTGTCGCGAGACAACGTCAGCCCGCGCGGATTGCAGCCGGTGTACGGCACGCGCAACAACTCCAGATAGCTCACGACGTTCTGGTCGAACACGCCGACGTCGGCAAACGCCTCCATCAGGTTGAACACGATCGTGGGCTTGAACTCGTCGATCGACGGGCGAATCGGCGACAGGTCGTCGCTCACCCCGATCACCCGCAACTCGTGACCGCGTTTCTTGAGCGTCGAGATGACGTCCCACTCCATCTTCCAGTCGGCCGTCGGAATCTCTTCCGGCGCCGGCGACTCCGGTGGAATGAGGTGCTTGTGCACCAGGACGAGTACTCGCGCCTGCTTCACGCTGTGCCCTTCATTCGGTACCCGTCATGGCGTCTCCTGGATCCGAGTGCACTATAGAGCCACCCGGTGCCGACCGCTATGAAGATAGTTCATCGTCTGCACCGTGAGAAAGACCGTGACCTCGTGGCGGGCCTGCTCTTCCGGTACGGCGAGTCGCAGCTTCAGCTCGCGGCACCGCGCGCTCACGTCTTCGAACACCTGATCGATGGTGTACTGGTAGATGCCGGTCCAGCTCGCCACAAGCCGGCGGACCGGGCGGCGAATCCGGCTCAGGAACTGCACGGCCGACGTGTTGTTGGCATGCTCGGGCGCATCCGAGAACAGGCGGCGCAGCTCGCGATCGTAGAACTTCGGGCGCTCCACGCCGTAGTGCCGCCGCTTGCGCCTATAGTGCTGACGCAGAGTCTTGCGCGCAGCCTGCAGCCCGTCTACCACGGTGGGCAGATCGACGAGCGCCTGCCGGCCCCGCAGCGACCGCATCAGCCCGTCCACGTACTCGAGCTTCTTCGCGGCCGGCCAGCCCACATAGCGGTCCTGCCAATTGGCCCCGGGCGTCAGCCAGACGGCGAAGGTCTCGGCGAAGTCCTCGTCGGGATGACTCTGCGCGTACCAGGGGTCGATGTGCATCACGAAGCTCTTGCTGTACGGCTTCGGCGTGTAGAACTCGGGATACGGCTCGGAGGAACTACCGAAGAGCAGCTTCCGCTGCCGCCGTAGCCGCAACTTGTAGGCATTGTCCACGACATGGCCGGCTTCATGGCGCAGAATGCGCATGCACCAGTCGTAGTCGCCGCCCTCCACTTCGAGCATCTGCGCGCGTTCGAGCTTCTCGAGCCGAGGATGGGCCAGGTAGAAGGGCACGGCCATCGACGCGGCGCCGTCGGGCGTGAACCACTCTTCGGCCAGGTAGTAGTGCACCGGGACCGTCAACTGCTGGGTGTCGAGTTCGGCCTGGAGTTCGGCGACGCGCCCCTGCATGATGCTGCCGGCAAGCGCGATCGGCAGATCGCACATGCGCAGATCGAGCAGTTGTTCGTCGGGAAGCTCCGCCCAGTTCTCTGGGACGGGCACGGGCTTGGGCATCCGGCGGCCATCATAGCCCGCGTGCAGAAGTGCTCCCGAGATGGTGAGTCAATCGTATCGGTCGAGTAGATTCAATGCGCAGAACGGATGCCAGTCGACAGGCGACGCCGGCCGCCAACGGGCCTTAGCCAAGCGCTTTGGTCAGCACCCGCGAGTTGCGGCCGCTGCGACCGTACTTCTCACGCCGGGCCGGTGGCAGGTCATCGGGTGTGCCCTCGGCAAAGCCCCCCTTCGACTGAAAGTAGTTGAACGCTTGCGTCGACAGCGCGAAGAGTGACTTCAGCCCAAGCTCACGGGCCCGGCTCTCGACAAACTGCATCAACCGGCGACCGATGCCCTGATGCTCGTGCGACGCGCCGACATAGAGGCACGCCAACTCGCCTGCGGCCTGGCCCGGGCTCACGTGCAGCGCCACGCAGGCCACTGGGTTCTTGTCGATCTCGAAGATATAGAAATCGCCAATCGATTTCTCGATGCTCGCACGGCTGCGTGGCACGAGTTCGTCGGCCTCGACACCCTTCTGCGTTAGCGCCAGGATCGCCGGAACGTCCTGCTTTCTCGCCGGCCGAATCTGCTGATACTCGTTGGCATAGATGAGCGTGCCGATCCCTTCGTTCGAGAACACTTCCGCTAGCAGACCTTCGTCCTCTCGCCCGTTGATGATGTGCACGCGCTGCACGCCGGCGCGGCACGCCGCCGCCGCGTGCTGCGCCTTCGATACGCTGTCTGGCACGAACTCGGGCCGGTGCTTCTGAAGAAGTACCTCGAGGTCCGCAACGCTCATCTGACGAATCAGCTGGCCGTTCAGGATCAGGCCGTCGGCCGCAGTGATGTAGATCAGCTTGATCGCCTTGAGTGCATCGGCGACAGCGACGGCGGCCGAATCGGAGTTCACGCGGTAGGTGCGGCCATCGCCGTCGAACCCGAGCGGCGGCACGACCGGGACGATGCCCTGCGCGAGCAGCGCCTGCAGCAGTTCCACGTCGACGCGCTCGACTTTGCCGGTGAATTCCTGATCGATGCCGTGGATGATGCCCGCCGGATGCGCAATGACCGCGTTGGTGGTGGCGGCGCGCAGGTCGTTGGCCGAAAGACCCTCGAGGATCTCGTGGGTCAGGCGGTTCGCGGCGGTCAGGGCCAGCTTCAGCGTGGCGGCGTCGGTGATGCCGGACCCATCGAGATCGCTCGGCACGACGCCCTGCTCCGCGCCGAGCTGCTCGATCTGTGCCGATGCACCGTGCACGATCACGACCCGGATGCTGAGCGAACGCAGCACCGCCACGTCGAGCAGGATGTTGGCGAAGTTCTCGTCGGTGACGATGGCGCCGTCAATGGCGAGAATGAACGTCTTCTCGCGGTAGTGCGGGATGTAGCGGAGGATGCCGCGCAGGTCGGTGGGTTTCACAGGAGTGTCGGCCGATCGTGGATTGGTGCGCCCGGCAGGATTCGAACCTGCGACACCCGGCTTCGAAGGCCGGTGCTCTATCCAGCTGAGCTACGGGCGCGTGGTTGCCATTCTACCCTGTGTGGTCGGGCATCGCGGCGACCACCGGTTGCAGCACGGCGCTGATGTCGTCCATCGCGCGCATGAGCGCGGCCTGCACCGCGGCCTTCTGATCGGCATCAAGCGCCGACAAGACGCTGTGCGCCGGAGTCGTGCGGCTGCGCAGCGACATCGTGACGAGCCGGCTGGGCCCATCGTCAAGATACCGGTCAACCGAGATCTCCATCGCTAGACTCCTACCCGCAGGCCGATGGCTCCGCCCTCTTCGTCGACGGTCACCGTCGCGCCCGGCGGTACCTCACCGAAGAGTAACAACTCCGAGAGCGGCTTCTTGACCGCGCTCTCGATGAGCCGCGCCATGGGCCGCGCGCCAAACGCCTTGTCGAAGCCTTTGTCGGCCAGCCACCGGCGAGCCGCCGGCGTGAGGGCGATCGTGAGCGACCGTCCAGCGAGGAGCGCTTGCAGCTCCGCCATGTGCTTGTCGACCACCCGCGCGACCTCTGGCGCGCCGAGCGGCTTGAAATGCACCGTGGCGTCGAGCCGGTTGCGGAATTCGGGTGCGAACACCCGCTCGAGCACCGCGGTGGCCTTGCTGCCCTCAGGCGACTCGCCAAAGCCCAGCTTGCGGCCCGACAAATCGCGCGCGCCCGCGTTGGTCGTCATGATGAGGATGACGTGGCGGAAGTCGGCCTTGCGGCCGTGCGTGTCGGTCAGCGTGGCGTGGTCCATCACCTGCAGCAGGATGCTGAAGAGATCGGGGTGAGCCTTCTCGATTTCATCGAGCAGCAACACCGCATGAGGCGCCTTACGGATGGCGTCGATGAGCAGCCCCCCCTCCTCGTAGCCAACGTATCCAGGCGGCGCGCCGATAAGTCGCGACACGGCGTGCTTTTCCATGTACTCGGACATGTCGAAGCGCAGGAACTCGACGTGCAGCACGCGCGCCAACTGCTTGGCCAGTTCGGTCTTCCCCACTCCCGTCGGACCCGCGAAGAGGAAGTTGCCAATCGGCTTGTCGGGCGCACGCAGGCCCGAGCGCGACAGCCGGATTGACGACGACACCTCCGCAATCGCGTCGTCCTGCCCGAAAATCACCCGTCGCAGCTCGTCCTCGAGACTCTTGAGCGCGGTCTTGTCGTCGGTGGACACGGACTGCACCGGCGCACGCGCCATCTTCGCCACGACCGCCTCGATGTCGGCCACGTCCACGACCGCGGGCGGCACGGCCTCCGCGACCGCGGGCTCGCCAGCGTCGGGCGCCGCCGCCGACAGGGGCACGGGGACGGGCGCGACCTTCAGCTTCATCGCCGCACCGGCCTCGTCGATGACGTCGATCGCCTTGTCGGGCAGGTGCAAGTCCTTCAGGTACCGCGCCGACAGCGAGACGGCCGCGGTGATGGCCTCGTCGGTATAGCGCACGCCGTGGTGCCGTTCGTAGTGCCCGCGCAGGCCCTTCAGGATCTCGACGGCCTCGGCCTCCGACGGCTCCAGCACCTCGATCTTCTGGAAGCGGCGTGAGAGGGCGCGGTCGCGGTCAAAGCCCTGCTTCACGTCGGCAAAGGTCGTCGACCCGATGCAGCGCAGGGCTCCCGACGCCAGGGCCGGCTTGAGCAGGTTGCCGGCGTCCATCGTGCCGCCCGAGGCCGATCCCGCGCCCACCAAGGTGTGGATCTCGTCGATGAAGAGAATCGCGCCGGGCTGCGCCTCGAGCGCGGTCAGCACCTGCTTGACCCGTTCCTCGAAGTCGCCGCGATAGCGCGTGCCGGCCACGAGCGCGCCCAGGTCGAGCGCGTAGACCTTCGACGCCGCGAGCCCAGGCGGCACCTGGTTCTCGGCAATCCGCAGCGCCAACCCCTCGGCCAGGGCGGTCTTCCCTACGCCCGGCTCGCCCACCAGCAGCGGGTTGTTCTTGCGCCGCCGGCACAACACCTGGATCACGCGGTCGATCTCGAGCTGGCGGCCGATGAGCGGGTCGATGCGCCCCTGGCGCGCCTTGTCCACCAGTTCGACGGCATAGGTCAGCAGCGGATCCTTGGGCCCGGCGTCTTCGCCTTCGGGCGTGCGCACGCCCGGCGTCGAGGCCGCGGGGCTGTGCGCCACGGCGCGCAGCAGGCGCAGCCGGTTCACGCCTTGCCGGGTGAGAAAGTACGCGGCGTGCGAGTCCTCTTCCTGCAGCAGGAAGACGAGCAGGCTGCCGCTATCCACTTCCTGGGCGCTCGACGAGGCGGCATGGACCACGGCCCGTTCCACGACGCGGTCGAACGCCACCGTGGACTCGGGCTTCACGGGCTTCGACCCAGGCACCGGCGTGTGGGCCCGTTCGAGGACGTCGTCGAGATCGTGGGTCAGCTGTGACAGATCGACATTGAGCGACTGCAAGGCCGGGCGGCCCTTGGGATCGTCGACGAGGGCCCGCAGCAGGTGCTCGAGCGTGACCAGGTCGTGCCGCCGTTCGGCGGCGACTCGGAAGGCACGCCGAATCGTCTCCAGCGTATCGGGCGCGAATGGCACGGGGGTCACACTCACCGCTTGGCCTCCTCAGGCTCAGGCTCCATCGACACGCGGAGCGGAAATTCGTGTTGCTCGGCCAGCCGTTCAGTGGCCGCCATTCTCGTCTCGGCGATTTCCCTGGTGTAGACACCCGCCACGCCGATCCCGGCGTGATGCACATGCAGCATGATCTCGAAGGCGTCGGCCGCGGATTTTCCGAACACGGTCTCGAGCACCCACACCACGAATTCCTGCGTGGTGAAATCGTCGTTGTGCAGCAGCACGCGCCACATGCGCGGCGTGGACGACTCCAGCCCGGGCCTGGATTCGGCCAGCACGCCACTGCCGGGATCAGCCCCGGCGGGATTCGACGCCATACTCTTGATCTTATCGGGTCTCGCGCCAGACGACGCTATCGGGCGTCCGGCAGCACCGCTCCGCCCCCACGTCCCACCCACGGGCGAAGGTCGGAGTCAAGTCGCCACTGGACCGGCGCCGGACCGGTCACGAGCGGCGCCAAACGACGTAGGAACTCGCGCCGAGGCACCTCGATTGCGCCCATTCGGACGAGGTGCTCGCTGCGCACCTGGCAGTCGATAAACGGCACGCCCCAGCGTTCGAGCTGCGCGGCCAGCCACACGATGGCGATCTTCGAGCCGTCGGTAACCCGCGAGAACATGGACTCGCCGAAGAACGCCGTGCCAATCGACACGCCGTAGATGCCGCCGACGAGCGCGTCGTCCCGCCAGATTTCGAGGGAATGCGCCGACCCCGCCGCGTGCAACGCCTCGTAGGCCGCGACCATCTCGTCGGTGACCCAGGTGCCCTGGTCGCCGGCGCGCGGCGCCGCACAGGCTCGCATCACGTCGCCAAACGCCGCATCGATCGTAACGCGGTAGTCATCGCGAGACAGGCGCCGCGCGAGTGAGCGCGAGACGTGGACGGCACCGGTTGGCAGAATCAGGCGGGGGTTGGGACACCACCACAGCACCGGGTCCCCGTCGCTGAACCACGGAAACACGCCCCGGGAATAGGCGTCAATCAGGCGCGGCACCGACAGCTCGCCGCCCGCCGCCAGAAGACCGTTGGGCTCCCTGAGCGCCGATTCGGGGGACGGCAGCGGGTCGGTTCGGCCGAGCAGCGGGACCATGTTACGATTATGGGCTCAGGCACGGTGGGTGTAGCTCAGTGGTAGAGCGCCGGACTGTGACTCCGGTGGTCGCGGGTTCGAACCCCGTCATCCACCCCAAATTTCTGCCTGACGGCTCCGGGTCCGCTCACTCCCCCGGAGCCGTGCCTCGTGTCGGCGTCCCCGGCCGTGACGCTGCCGGGCTTCCAACCAGATGTCTTCATCCGACACCACGAGCGCGATCGGATTCACGCGGTGGATTGCGGACCTCGACGAGCGCCACCTGCGCGACATGACCACGTCGGAAGTGGCGCGCGCGCTCCGGGCGCTCTCGTCCACCAACGTCGAGCGGCGGGCGCGCCTCTCTGGTCGCGGAGCCTTCGACACTGCCGGCAAGCGTGCCGCGTACGCGCTCTACTACGCACCGCGGCGGTTCCTCACCATCGCACACATCCTCGAACACATCGGAGCGCCGCCCGGCCCCATCCAGATCATCGACGTGGGCTGCGGTACGGGCGCGGCCGGCGCCGCGTGGGCAGGGCATGCGGGCCCGGGGACCAGCGTGCTTGGCGTGGACGTGCACCCGTGGGCGATCGAAGAAACGCGGGCTACGTATCGCGCCTTCGGACTGAACGGCCAGACGCGCCGGTCCTCAGCGTTGGCCGCGGCGACGGCGTGGAAGGACGGACGGACGCGCGGTGACGCCGCACGCGCCACCGGCCTGGCGCTCAGCTACGTGGCAAACGAACTCGACGCCGACGAGCGCGCCGCGCTGCTCGTGACCCTGCTCGAGGCCGCGCGCCGCGGCACGCGGGTGTTCGTGATGGAGCCGCTGTCGCGCAAGACGTCGCCGTGGTGGAAAGGCTGGGTCGACGCGTTCGAGACGGCCGGCGGGAGGACCGACGAGTGGCGTGTGCGCATCGATCCGCCCGCCACGACGCTGGCCCTGGGCCGCGCCACCGGCCTCGACGCCGTCGAGGCCACGGGCCGCACGCTGTGGATATAGCGCCCGGCCTGGGCGCGCGGCGCTACTGGAACGAGCCGCGTACTGCGAAACGATCGCGAATGGCCGCTGAGAATCTGCCGGCCATCACCGCATAGCCGGTTGGCGTCGGGTGCAGACCATCGGCCCCGAGCAACCCGATGCCCCCATCGGGCCCGCAATTGTCTCCCAACGCAGCATATACATCGACGACGTAGACGTTCAGCCGGCCTGCCGCCATGCTCTTCAGTGCGCTATTGAAGGGCACGACCTGGCCGGCGGCGTTCTGGCGCACGACGCCTGTCGGCGAGACGCTCTGGCACGTCTGGAACATCGTGCTCACGAGCACGGTCGTGTTGTAGAGGCGCGCGATGTCGATCATCTGCGACAGCGCGGCCACCGTGCCACCGATGCTCTGCGCGTTGTTCAGGTCGTTGATGCCCTCGAGCAGGAGCAGACCTTGGGGGCGAATCGCCGCCATCTGTTGAGCAAAACGACCGCTCGACACCGCCTGCAGTGCCCACTCTCCCGCCAGGCCCTTGTTCTCGACTGTCACACCCTGGGTTGGAAACGCGCTGGTCAGAAGGCTCTGGAGCTGCCCCGGGTACGACGCGGCCAAGCCGGCATCGAACAGAAACGCCCCATCGAATGACGAGACCGTGCCAAAGGTGATGCTGTCACCGAACGCCATGAACCTGGTGGCGCCGATCGCGTTTGGACCTGGCAGCGAGACGTTCGGTGTCGGCGCACCCACCTGCGGCACGGCGCCGCGCGAGAGCACGGAACTCGGCGCGGTCGGCAGCGAGGGTGACTCGGCGCACGCGCTGGCCATCAGCGCCATTAGCGCCAGGACGGAGATGGTCGGTCGGTGTCGTATCAACTGATTCGTCATAGGCCAGCGCACGCCCGGGTCGGACCGCTTCGCAGACTGGTAGCATACAACCTGCGACGGGAGCGTGTCCGGGTGCCGACTGAACCGACCTCAACGCTGGTGGAGCGACGCCTGCGCTTCATCGAGCGCCGTCAGGCGCTGCAGCGCGACGCGGCGTCTGCGCGTACCCGCACGCCCATGGGCACCGGGCCAGCCAACCGCCACGGCATGCCGACGGTGCCCACTGGGCAGCGCGTCGTGTCGAACTGGCCGGTGCTCGACCTGGGCGACACGCCCGACGTGTCGCTCGACACGTGGCGTCTCGAGGTGCACGGCCTCTGCGAGCACCCGTTGTCGCTTTCGTGGGCCGATTTCCTGGCCCTGCCGCAGGTCGACGACGACAGCGATTTCCACTGCGTCACGACGTGGAGCCGATTGAACAACCGCTGGCGCGGTGTGCGATTCCGCACGCTGGCTGACCTGGCCGTGCCGGCGGCCGACGCGCACTTCGTGTCGTGCACCGGCTACGACTGCATGCCGGGGTCGACCGTCTCCTACACGACGAACCTGTCGCTGGCCCGCGCCGTGGAAGACGACGTGTTGCTGGTGCACACGTGGGAGGGCGCGCCGCTGCCCCCCGAACACGGGGGGCCGTGCCGGATGATCACTCCGAAGCTGTACGCCTGGAAGGGCACGAAGTGGATTCGGCGCGTGGAGTTCCTGGCCGAGGATCGGTCTGGTTTCTGGGAAGTGCGCGGGTACTCGAACACGGCCGAACCGTGGCTCGACGATCGCTACGCGGACTAGGCGCGACCACCAGCAGCACCCTCGAGCCGCAGATGTTCAGCGCTGCCGAACTTCGTCCGATGCTGGCCGCGTCGCCCGACACGCCGCCGTCGCTGGTCGATCCGCGGGCCGTGTACGAGCCGAAGTACGACGGCATTCGCGCCCTCGTCCTCGTCGAGCCGGGTCCTTCCCCGCTCGTGCGGATCTGGTCGCGCAACGGGAATGAGAAGTCCGCGCAGTTCCCGGAACTGGTGTCCGCGTTCACGGCCTGGGCCGGCGCGCTGGCTGGCCCGGTCGTGCTCGATGGCGAGATCGTGGCACTCGACGACCGAGGCCGTGCGGCCGGATTCCAGCGGCTGCAAGGCCGCATCAATGTGTCCGTGCCCGGCTACCGGTCCTCCGCTCCGCAGCGCACGCCGGAAGAGCAGCCGACGGCCTTCGTGGCGTTCGACCTGCTGCGCGACGGCGACCTCGACCTGCGCGCCCGGCCGTTTTCCGCGCGGCGCACGGCGCTCGAGCGCCGCTGTGCCGACACAGGGTCTCCGCTGCTGCGCGTCAGCGAACAGGCCGCCGGCGACGGCCGCGCCCTCTACGCACGCGCCGACGCGCAGGGGTGGGAGGGCCTGGTCGTCAAGCGCGCGGCCAGCAAGTATCACGCGGGCAAACGCACGCCCGAGTGGCAGAAGCTCAAGATCCAGCTGCAGGACGAGTTCGTGGTCGGCGGCTGGACCGACCCGCGCGGCGCGCGCGGGCACTTCGGCGCGCTCATCCTGGGCACATCGCAGCCCGACGGCTCGCTTGCGTACGTGGGCGACGTGGGCACCGGCTTCACCGAGGCCGAACTCACGCGCGTCGCCGGCCTGCTCCATGCGCTCGCCGCACACGCGTGTCCGTTCGACCGCCCGCCCAAGACCCGTGACGGCGCGCACTGGGTCAGGCCCGTGCTCGTGGCGCAGGTGCGCTACACGGAGATGACCGACGAGGGGCGCCTGCGCCATCCCGCGTATCTTGGACTGCGCGACGACCAGACCCCGACGAGCGTGCGAGCACCCATGAGCCGCCGCAGCGCCCATCCGCTGCGATCGGTCACCCCCACGGCAGCGCCGCCGGCGTCGGGCACGGCGGCGACGCGCCGTCGCCAGCGCACGCCGGTGACCGATCCGCTGGCGACATGGACACCTGACGCCGACGCCGTCGTGGCGCAGCTCGACGATCTGCAGGGCCGCCGGAAGAACGGCAAGCTCGGTCTGCCGAACGGCGACACGGTGGCAGTCACCAACCTCGACAAGGTCTTCTGGCCCGAGGGGCGCCGCACGAAGGGCGACCTGCTGCGCTACTACACCCGCGTCGCGCCGCTCATCCTGCCCGTCATCGACCGCCGCCCGCTCGTGATGAAACGCCTGCCCAACGGCGTCGACGGCCAGGCGTTCTACCAGCATCGCGCGCCCGACGCCGTGCCGGCCGGAGTACACCTCGAGACGCTGCCCGACGACGACGTACCGGCGCGGCTCATCGGCGGTTCGCTGACCACGCTGCTCTACATGGCACAGCTTGCCTCGATCTCGATGGACCCGTTCTTCTCTACGGTGGACGCGCTGCATACGCCTGACATGGTCGCCATCGATCTCGACCCACAACCGGGCGCCACGTTTGCGCAGATTCTCGACGTGGCCCGCTGGGTGCACGAGGTGCTCGCGCGCGTCGGCGTCACGAGCTTCCCGAAGACGTCAGGCGCGGAAGGACTGCATATCTTCGTGCCGCTCGCACCTGGCACGCCGTATCAGGCCGGCCTGCTCTTCTGCCAGATCGTGGCCACGATGGTGTCATCCGCGCACCCGAAGGTCGCCACAGTGGAGCGCACGGTGAGCAAGCGCAAGCCAGGCACCATCTACGTGGACTACCTGCAGAACATCGAAGGCAAGACGCTGGCCTGCGCCTACAGCGCCCGTGCGAGCCACTTCGCCGGCGTGTCCACGCCGTTGACGTGGGACGAGGTACACGGCGATGTCCACCCGGGGCAGTTCACCATCGCCACCGTGATCGGCCGCATCCGCGAAGTGGGCGATCTGTGGGCCGGCACCAGACAGCACGAGGGCGCCGATCTGCTCGGCGCCCTCGAACGGCTTCGATAGTCGAAGTCGCCGGGCCGACTAGAACTGGACGCGCAGCTCGCCGATCACCTGGCGGCGCAGGATGTCGCCGAAGATGTGCGACTGGATTTCCTTGTCGAACAGGTTGGTGAACTTGACGGTGGTCGTGAGCTTGTCGCTGGCCCACTTCACGCCAAACGCGCCGTTGACCTGCGTGTAAGCCTCGGTCGACCCATGGAAGCGCGAGTCGAGCACGTCCTGCCAGAACGCGCTGTCCTGGTAGCTGAGGTTCATGTTGCCGAGGAACTTGCCCTGGCTGAAGTTGAACCCCGCGTTGACCCGATTCTTGGGCGGCAGGTTCACCTCCTCGATCGCGAAATCCGGAACTGGCTTGAACTGGTACGAGTAGTTCGCAAACACGTTGAGTGCGCGGTTCACGGCTGCGTCGACGCCGAGCTCGATCCCTTTGTCCTTCACGGTCCCGAGGTTGCGGTAGCTGAACTCGGAGGGGATGCCCCCGCTCACGCACGTGGGCACGCCGACGCACGACGGCGGCAACACTTCCAGGATGCCCAGCGCCGTCGCGGCGCCCACGAGCGGACCGACCTTGTTCAACCAGCCAGGGGGAGGATTCGTTGCGCGGTAGCGCCCGACCTGCGTGAAGAAGATGTCATCTTTCGACTTGTTGTAGTAGAAGGCGGCAGTGACCGTGGCGCGCTTGTTGATGACCCCGGTATAGGCCGCCTCGAACGCATCGACCTGCTGCTCGACG
Organism: Acidobacteriota bacterium; assembly: GCA_031376505.1. Classification (GTDB taxonomy): domain Bacteria; phylum Acidobacteriota; class Vicinamibacteria; order Vicinamibacterales; family UBA2999; genus CADEFD01. Next base: position 2,926 of record JANMDX010000116.1, on the reverse strand, counting down.
AGAGCTTCGGAGCCGTTGGCCTGCACCGGGAAGTTGTAGACCGGGCCGCCGGGCGCGGCGGCGAAGGCCGGGTTGATCGCCCGCAGGTCGAGCTGATTGACGATGCTCACCTCCAGGAAATTGTTGATCAGCGACGGCGCGCGGAACGCGCGATTGAACGAAAAGCGCACGGCGTGATCGGGCGCCGGCTTCAGGATGAGCGCAGTGCGCGGTGAGAAATTCGCTTGATCGAGCACGCTGAACTTGTCGACGCGGGCACCCACCACCCAGCGCAGGTAGTCGTTGATGAAGATCTCGTCCTGCACGTAGACGCCGCCCTCCGACCGGTTGTCGCCCCGGGGCGCCAGCGACAGGTCGAACTGGTTGTAGCGCAGGTTGCCACCGTAGCTGAGCACGTTGCGCGTGCCGATGGCGTTGACGTTGCCATACTCGGCGTCGAACGTCCTGGTGTTGAAGTTGAACAGAATCGGCTTGCCCTGCAGGTCGAACGACAGCAATGCGTTGGCATCGCCGTCGAGGATGTTCGTGAACAGGTTGAACTTCTGCGCGCCCTTCGTCCACTTCGCCGAGCCGTAGGCGAGCTTGGTGCCGCGGTTCATGTCAAAGGGACCGATACCCGTGTGAATGATGCCCTCGGTGCCCGCGAACCCCCCCGAGAACGACAGCTTGTACTTCCCGGCGGGCGCTTCGTAGTCCACCCGCGAATCGAACTTGGGCTGGCGGGTGCCGCTGTTGGGAAACGCCGGGTAGGGCGTTTTCTGCGCGTTGGGAATCACGCCCTCAGGGCGCGGCAGTGCGTCCTGGCCGAGCCCGCCGGCCGAGATCTTGTACGACCAGCGGTCGTTGACCGCCGCGGCGTGCGTGCCGTTGAAATACCAGAGCGCCCCGGTGCCGCGGCCGTTGTCCTTCACTTCGCGGCCGAAGGTGCCTACCCCCAGAGTGAAGCTGTCGCCCACCATCTCGCGAGGGGTCTTGGTGATGAAGTTCACGACGCCCGAGAGCGCGTTGGCGCCCCAGACGGCCGACGCTGGTCCGCGGATGACCTCGATCTGCCTGACCTCGTTGGGATTCACCGGCAGGAAGTCCCACGCGACGAAGCCGAAGAAGTCGAGATACAGGCTGCGTCCGTCGATGAGCGCCAGCTGCGAGGTGGACAGCGTGGAGGTGGCACCACGCATGTTGATGTTGAAGTCACGCGCGGAGGTCTGCGTGATGTTCATACCCGGCACTGACCGCAGCAACTCGGCGTAGTTGGTAGCTGGTGAGCTGGCGATCACGTCGCTCGAGATTACGCTGACGGTCGCCGGTGCGTTCACGAGCTGCTGCTCGACCTTGGAGGCCGTCACGATGACTTGCTCGACGTAGATCGGCGGCTCTTCGCGGGTGGGCGGGGGCGTTTGCGGCGTCTGCGGTGTTTGGGCCAGGGCCGGCGAGACGGCAAGCAGCAGCGTCAGCGCAGTCGTGAATGCGTTCCTCACAGGAGCCTCCTTGTGCCGAACAGGGAAACGGATGGAACGCATCTCCCCCGGTCAAGTTTTCGGCATTGTAACGGACTTTGGACGGCGGCGTCAGACCGTCGTCGCGGCCGTGCTCGCCCAGCGCTCGAGGGCGCGCGCGTCCTGATCGAACCGGCGGATGCCGTCGGCCAATTTCTCGACCGCCATCGCGTCCTGATTGTGCAGCCACCGGTACCGCGGCTCATCCAAGTGCACCTTGGCCTCGCCCTCGCGGGCCGCCATCTCTGCTGTGAGGGCCGGCTCGAGGTCGCCCGTGGCGTTGGCCAAATCGGCGAGCAGCTCCGGGCTGATGGTCAACAGGTCGCAGCCAGCCAACAGGGTGATCTGCTCGACGCGGCGGAAGCTCGCCCCCATCACCTGCGTGCCGTAGCCGTGCTTCTTGAAGTACGCGTAGATGCGGCGCACCGACTCCACGCCCGGGTCTTCGTCGACCGGGATTTCGCTGCCGCGAGCCTTGCGGTGATAGTCGTAGATGCGGCCCACAAACGGCGAGATGAGCGTCACGCCGGCTTCCGCGCACGCCACCGCCTGGGCGAAGCTGAAGAGCAGCGTGAGGTTGCAGTGAATGCCCTCGCGTTCGAGTTGCCCGGCCGCCCGGATGCCTTCCCACGTGCTGCCGATCTTCACGAGCACGCGGTCGCGTGACACGCCCGCCGCTTCGTAGAGACCGATGATGTCGTGCGCCTTGGCCAACGTGGCGTCGGTGTCGAAGCTGTGCCGCGCATCTACTTCGGTCGACACGCGCCCTGGGATGATCCGCAGAATCTCTCGGCCAAACGCCACCGACAGGCGGTCCATGAACGCCTCGGTGCGGGCGGCGCCGGCCGCGGCCACGCGCGCCGCCTCGCCGAGCGCGCCATTCACGAGCGCACGATACTGCGGCTGCTGGGCCGCTTTGAGCAGCAGCGACGGGTTGGTCGTGGCGTCCTGAGGCTGGTGCGTGCGAATGGCGTCGATGTCACCGGTGTCGGCGACGACGACCGTGTAGCGCTTCAGTGCGTCAAGCTTGGACATAGGGTGATCTTACTAGCGGCCGGCCGCGAGGAGCCAGCACCGAACGGCGAGAGCGTACGACCCTCGACGGGCGTCCCCCGAGAACGACACGCGCCTGGTACACTGGCGGCATGGCCCTGCGACACCTCGACGCCTGGAAACAGCTCGAACGGCATCGCGACGACATGCAGGAGGTGCATCTGCGCGCGATCTTTGCCGACGATCCCGGGCGCTTCGCGCGTTTCTCGCTCGCGCTCGACGACCTGCTCGTCGATTACTCGAAGCAGCGCGTCACCGCGGAGACGATGCGGCTCCTGCTGGAGCTGGCGCAGGCCACCGGCGTCGAGGCGCTGCGCGATCGCATGTTCGCCGGCGACCCGATCAACCACACCGAAGGCCGAGCCGTGCTGCACGTG